>JADGBN010000009.1 GCA_015231435.1 Gammaproteobacteria bacterium | reverse complement strand
CCTTCCTTTGGTGCAACGACCCTGCAATTTAAAGTAGAAAGGGTATAAACCCCGTTAACGACGGCGTTGACTCACTACGGCAGCCTCACCCAGGCGCAGGCTCTCCAGCAGCAGTTCACGCCCCTCCCAGACGACGCTAACGGCAACGATATAGGCGGGGATTGGGCTCTCTGCCTGTTGTGGACAGATCTGCAGCGGGCAGGGCGTCACTCGCCGCTGCCAGTGAAAACGCCCGTTCTGACTCTCCCCCTTGACCAGCTCCGTCTGTAGGGGAGATTCAATACCGGCCACCGCCATTTGTGACTCAGCAATAATCAGGGCGTGGCTGTAGCCACTGGTGACCATATTGGCGCGCGTCACGCTGGTGATAATATTAAGCAGCACGCCCAGGGAGAGGGCCATGATCGTAAAGGCGACCAACACCTCAAGCAGCGAGAATCCCGCCCCGCTTCGCGCGGAGGCGGGGAGGTTCAAGACGGGGGAAGGGGTGGCAACAACGGTTAACATGGCCCATTGTAACACCCTCACCCACACGGCAGAATAAAGTTAATTCTTGCTTTTTAATGATTAAGCGGGTATAAAGCGCGGCTCGATTCCCGTTCGGGTTCCGGCGCGGGGTATTGGTCTATCGTTATAGCGGAGTTATTCATGTCCAGAGTCTGTCAAGTTACCGGTAAACGCCCCCTTACAGGTAATAATGTATCCCATGCACACAATAAAACGCGTCGTCGTTTTCTTCCTAACCTTCACACTCACCGTTTTTGGGTCGAGAGTGAAAAACGTTTCGTCAAACTACGTCTGACCCCCAAAGGGATGCGTATTATTGACAAGAAAGGCATCGAAAGTGTTCTGCTAGAGATGCGCGCACGCGGCGAAAAGGTTTAACAGGAGCACAATCCAATGAGAGATAAAATTAAACTGGTCTCATCAGCTGGTACCGGTCACTTCTATACCACCACCAAAAACAAGCGCACCATGCCCGAAAAGATTGAAATTAAGAAATTTGATCCGGTCGTGCGTAAGCATGTAAGCTACAAAGAGGCTAAAATCAAGTAGCACTGGTTGAAAATAGATCAATAAAGCCCGATACTTATCGGGCTTTTTTTATGTTCAAAGTAAAGTTTCGCCCTCGGCAGACGCAGTTATGAGAAAGCGACCCCCCACCCATAGGGGGACAGGATAGCCACCCGGAGCTATCTTCCAGATAACAGAGCAACCATAGTGATCGGAGTAGCGATATGAGCAAGGGTATGGATGAAGGAGACGATCTCCTAGCCGATTTTAATGATCTCTTTCCCGACGATAGCGACGATAACGACGATACCGCAAACGAAGAAGAGATTGACAATACTGATCTCTTGGCGCCGGTAAAAGCCCGCGAAGCTGAGAGAAAAGAGATTGATGATGGCGATGTTGAGCTTGAAGAGCTCGATGCCCTACTCGATGACTTTGATGACACCATCGACAACACCCCTGCCGAGGCGGCGCCTTCGCAGGAGGCAAACACGACGGCGAATCAGGACGATATTGATAAACTCTTTAACGACAACGATTCGTATGCAGGTCAGGACGATAGCGATGGTATGCTGGAGCTTGATGACTTTATTGATGAAACGCCCGGCATCACCACCGACCGTGGCCGCGAACCCGATTTGGATGACACCGATCTCGATCTCTCCTTTGGTGCCAACAGTGATGATTTAGAACCCCCACCTCCGCCACCGCCGTCGCCTCCCCCTAAAGCCGCCGCCAAACCGGTGGCTGCAGCAGCTGCGGTGGCCCCAGAGCCGGCGATGGCCGCCGCAGCAACCGCTGCTGCTGCCACTGCCGCGACAACAGGCAGAGAGAGTAAAAGTGATGGTGATGACTTAAAAAGCCGCGCCAATGCCCGTCGTGATCGGGGTCGCAGCGCCGTGGAGGATGAACCACAAGCAGCAGGAGGCAACAAAAAGAGCAAACTGGCCATTGCCGCCCTAACGCTGGCACTTCTCGCCCTTGCAGGGGGGGGGTATAGCGTCTGGACACAACTACAGTATCAGACACTCGCTGCTGATTTCACCAACCGCCTTGAGCTTATTGAGTTACGCCTTGCGGAAATGGACAGCAATAGTGGCCAAGGTGCCATCTCCTTGCTGAATCAACGTATTGATAGCCTAAGCAACAACGGTGGCGAGCTCTCTAAACAGAATCAGCAGGAGATTGCCAATATCAATACACAGCTGAAAAAGCTGGAAGATCTCATTGCTAAACTCCCGGCGCAAATTGCCAAAAGTACAAACAAAGCCGCCGCTGCGCAGACTGAAATGGCTGCGGTTAGCGAAGCCGTTGTCGCCACCAAGCCGGTAAAAAGCGAAGCTGTCGCTGATACCAGCAACAAACCCACAGCGGATGAGAGTAGTGCAAGCAAAAGCTGGAGCATCAATCTCTTCTCCTTCTCCAGCCAAGCTGCGGCGAACAGCGCTATTCAACGGCTACGTCGTGCTGGGGTGCAGGGCGCAGCGATAAAAAAGAGTAGCAATAACGGCAGGCTCTGGTATCGTGTACGAATTGGCGGCTTTCGCAGCAAAGGAGATGCTGACGCCTATATTCGCACCATTCCGCGCAGTGCGGAGATTGTCGGGGCCTGGGTTACGAATGAGTAACCATGGCAATGTCGTTAAGTTAAGGGTATCCACTGCCCGATTGTCGGGTGTCGGCGGCAAGGTCAGCTAATTGCTCCTGCATTATCTGTATACCCGACTTCCATGTCGATAACGCCGCCGTCAAGCCCTCAAAGATGGGTTTACGGCGTCCCGACAAGCGGGTGGTGGTACACTTAGACTTAACTTAATGACATTGGTAACCATGGAGATTAATCATCTTCCCAATTGCGTGTGCAGTCGAGACGTTTCCAGACCCGCTCCATGCCGGACAAGCCATCGTTTACCATGATCTCCAGTGGCATCCCCTTGAGATGCCGATCATGGGTGGTGACCCAAAATCCCGGCATATTGGGGTTAAAGGGAAAGGTCACCTGCAGGGCGCGCTGGATACCTAACAGATGACGCACCCGCTGCATCACCTCATCACCCTTCAGCACAGCGGTACCGTGGCGCAGACGGGTCAACTCCCGCATACGGATAGAGCGGTCATAACCCAACAGCAGCAGAACGATTTCGTCACCGACCTGCCAGCTATCAAGAGTTGCCACCACCTCACGCGTCAAACGTCCACACTCATCTTCCGGGGTGGTTTCCTGCGCTGTCGCTTGATTCACTTAAAACTCCTTATGTTAAATCCAAATTACTATTGCAAGGATACAATATAGTTATCATGGAGGCAGCACTTAACAAACTCAAAGCTGAGATGCTTGATGATTTCCATAGTGGCAAAATTGAACTACCGAGTATGCCTGAAGTGGTGTTTAAAATTCGCGAGGCGCTCTATGATAAAAACCGGACATTTGATGACATTGCCAAAGTGGTGCAACTCGATACCGCACTGGCGACACGACTCATTCAGGTTGCCAATAGCCCCGCCTATCGCGGTGCCTACCCGATAGAGAGCTGCAAAAACGCAATATCACGCCTTGGCATTGATGTCACCCGCAATATTGTCACCGGCATCGTGCTGCGCAGCGCCTACCAGAGCCGCAACCCCAAAACCAAATCACTCATCTCCCAGGCGTGGCAACAGAGCTGCCAAGTGGGTGCCCTTAGCCATGTGATAGCCTCTTTTTGCCCTGGTATACGCCATGACCGCGCCATGCTGGCAGGGCAGATCCATAATATTGGTGTACTGCCCCTGCTAAACTATCTGCAACAACACCCCAGCCTTATGGAGAGTCCGCAGCGGCTACAAACCGTCATTCGCGTACTCCAGGGAAAACTCGGCAGCCTGTTGCTCAAGCATTGGCAATTTGACGAGGCGTTTATCGACATTCCTGAAAAGAGTCGTAACAGCAACTACCTCTGCCCCGGTGACAAGGTCGATTTTATTGAGGTGGTGATGATTGCCCGCCTCCATATGCGGCTGACCAAAAACCGCGATCCGGCGATCATTGCCGAAATTCAACAGAGCCCCGCCTTTTGCAAAATGACGATTAGCCAATTTGGCGAAGATGCCAGTCTGCAACTGCTGGATGAGGCAAAAGATGAGATTGATACGCTCATGCGCGCCCTAAACTAACACAACGCGGTACACAACTTTCACCCAATAAAAGGGTAAGAAGAGAAAATATGATGGATGAGGGGGAGATCGTTGAACGCGCCGCACCGCAACAGTTTTTTGAAAATCCGCAAAATGAGCGCATGAAGCTCTTTTTAAGCCAGATCCTCTAGCGCAGAGAGCATCTGTCAGATGCGTATCGGCAACCGAGGTGCAGTAAATGCGATAGCTAAAAAAACAGACCCCCGACTACCACTGGGTAGTCGGGGGCTAAGATGGCGTCCCCAAGGGGAGTCGAACCCCTGTTACTGCCGTGAAAGGGCAATGTCCTAGGCCTCTAGACGATGGGGACAAAAAACCTACATTTCCAAGGAGACTATGAGAAACCTTGGTGGAGCTAAGCGGGATCGAACCGCTGACCTCAACACTGCCAGTGTTGCGCTCTCCCAGCTGAGCTATAGCCCCGAAGGAGCTGCGTATTTTAGAGGAAATAATACTGCTGTCAAGCACCATTGCGGTTTTTCAATACCCCAATGCTACTTTTCAACCCCGGCAGTTACCCCTGTAGTGACTTTAACCACTGTGTAATGGTGTCGATTAGCGGCGCGATTTTACGTCGCATCAGGGAGCCGACCGCATCACTTCTGACAAAGGTGGCATAGAGCAGCCCCTCATTCACCGCTGCAAGCGCCTCCAACGTGGCAACCTGTAAACCGTAAGCATCGAGTGGCGCTGTCAAAGCATCCGTTGCTATTTGCCGCTGTTGCCAAGCTGTTTCAAGATGCGATAACGACGGCTGCCGATTAAGCGCCTCCGTTTGCCGGCGTCCCAAGGAAAAAAATCTGCCAATCACATTTAACAGTGCCGAGACAACCTCCTGATCGGGAGGGCGACGCAGCGCTTCGATAATCGTATTGAGAAATAACTGTCCTTCAGCGCTACTCACCCGCAACAGGCCTGCCGCCAATGGTTGCTCTCCAGCGATACTGCCAAGATCCGTATCATAGCGCGACAACTCATGGTGTTCGGCAACCGCTGAGGTCACCTGCGACAACGGCTGTACGCCCGCTGCGGCCAACTCCAGAAAGGGAATGCGATAGGCCACTTTCGCCCGACCACTCACCCAGAGACGCTGCTGCTGTTCACTGTTTAACAGCCCTGGGCGTAATAACGTCCGTACTGTCTGCATAATGGTGTGAGGTACGGTTTCAAAGGCGAGATGTTCCAGCAGGTGCTGCGCCAACTGCTGCCCAAGGGGCGACTGGGCAATCTGTTGATGCCCCAGCATCTGCAACGCATATTCCGAATAGGGCGCCGCCCACCAAGCACGCCGCGCCAGCTCTTCAGTCAAGGCGGAGGAGGAGACCACCGCCATCACCGCATCCGCATCCCCGAGGCAGAGCAGCTTCGCCAACTGGCTGCTCTCTACCTGTCCCATACGGCTCCAGCGCCGCAACACGACGGGAAAACCACCGGGGGTATCCAGAGCCGCCTGCGCCAGCACTTCACGCACCCGATCGAGATAACGATCACTGCGGGTATTGGGGTGTAACTGAACTAAAAGCTCGCTCTCCCCTTTCAGGCCACGGACCTCCTGCAGGCTCTCATTAATACGAACTGCCTCAACCTGAGTGACCAGCACCTGCAGGCGCAACGCATCCTCGGGGGCTAACTCAACTTCGGCCAATCCTTTGCGACTCATGACGGCTCCTCCCTGCGTTATGCGTTTAACTGAATCCGCTCACCCCAGGGTACACTCCCGTTCCCTTTCACCAGCCAAATCACCGGCTGTGCTGGCTGTTGTAGAGGAAAACGACCGCGTGCATCGGTAAAGTAGAGAATTAGGTCGGGGGGAGTGGCGAGTTGCGCGGCAAAATCAAAGACCGGACGAAAATCGGTTGTGCCGCCACCACTCACTATCGTTGGCAGGGTAAAAGGCTCCCAACGCTCATAAATCCAGGGACCATCCACAGCAAGATCACTATCGCAACCCACTAGGGTGATCTGCGCCTCCAGCTGCCCCTTAATGGCATTCACCTCAGCCGCAAAACTGGCCATTTCAGAGTCACTCACTGAGCCACTGCTATCTATCGCCACCAAAAGTTGAATCGCATGGCTCTTAAGTGACGGAAAAATGGCGCTTCCTTCACGACGTGAGGGGCGGCTGTAGTTATAATCACTGCGTGCTGAGAGAGTCATATAACGTGCCAATAGCGCCCGCCAGGAGAGCTGCGGCTGTAACAGATCTTGTAGCTGACGCTGTAACAGGCCGCTTAGCTTTCCCGCCTGTAGCGCCATTTGCGCCGCACCAGCAAGGTTTTGAGACCACTGCTGCGCCAACTGTTCCCGCTCATTTAATGTCAAGGGTTGCGGGCGTGGTGCGCCTTGCCCCGCAGCAGGTGACGCAAAAGGCGGCGGCTCGCTGGCACCGCCCCCGCTATCCTGACGCTGCTGCTGCCCAGAACCACCCCCTGCGGCCTCACCGCGCTCCCCCCCCTCCTGCTGACTATCATCATAGATATGTTCATCATGGGGGGTAAGATGTTCGTGCTCCGCCACCATCGGATAGATCGCTTCCGCACTCATGCCGGAGAAGTTATCAAGCACAATCGCATCCGGGCTGGGGGTTAACCCCTCCGCCAGCAGCAGCGGATTTATCGCCAAATCACAGGCAATATCCCACAGGGCGCGGCTGCGGTGCTGGCGCCGAAAGAAGTGCGACAGAGCACAGTGCAACACCTCATGGGAGAGCAGAAACTGGAGTTGATTAATACTCAACGCATCGAGATATTCTGCGTTGTAGTAGATGCTGCGGGCATCGCTGGCAATCGTTTTACACCAGTGCGGGTCGCCCTCAAGTAGCGGCATGCGCATCACCAGCGCGCCAAAAAAAGGCTTATCGAGTATCAGCCGTGTTCGCGCGGCGCTCAGTTTGGTCGCTAAGCCACTCTCAGCCATGCAGCATCATATCGGCAACTGTCCCCGCCCAAGGGGCGAAGCCGGGCAGCGCAAAGAGTTGCTGACCAATCGCGCGATGCAGATCAAATACCAACATCACCCCCATCTCCTGTTGCGGAAGGAGTGTGGCAAAATTAAGAATAGCATTGTCGATCTGTTCGGCATCAGCACGCCCTTTGGCAGCGATCGCCCGTCCGACCAGAGCCGCGGCGACCGCATACTGCAGATCAATCGCGGTAGGGATCGCCACCTCTTCACCGCGCAGAATCGCATCAATATCGGGAAGATTATCAAGGTTATCGATAAAGGCCTTTAACTCAATTGCCGCCACCGCACCGACACAGGCCTGTAGCGTCTGCAGCAGTAGCGCTTGATGCTGCCGGTACTTCTGCAGGGCGCGGTGGGCAAACTCCCAACTCCGGGGAGAGGGGAAAGCGACCGGATTGTGGCTGGGATCAAAACTAAACAGCAGCTCCGGGCGAAAGCGCAAAAAAGCGATAAGCCCCGCATCAATACCATGTTGATAGGCCCAAGCGACCCAATCATCGACATGAACATCGACCTCAAAATGGGAAAAACGGTTGGCTAAGGGAGCCGGCATGGTATAGGTCACCCCCCGATCCCCCTGACGATTTCCTGCTGCGACTATTGCCCATCCCGCAGGAACACGATAATCTCCAAGGCGGCGGTCGAGAATGAGTTGATAAGCAGCCGCAGAGACGCTGGGAGGTGCGGAGGTGATCTCATCAAGAAAGAGAATCCCCTGCTCACCGTGACGCTGGAGATCTGGCAGTAGCGCGGGAATTGCCCACTCTACCGCACTGCCTTGACGAAACGGGATACCCCGCAGGTCGCTCGGCTCCATCTGTGAGAGGCGAATATCAATCACCTCCACCTGATGCCGCTCGCCCACCTGCAGCACCAACTGCGATTTACCCACGCCAGGGGGCCCCCAGAGCATCACTGGGGTATGATGACCCTCGGCAACGCTTAGGTACTCTTGTTCAAGAATGGTAGAGATATTTTGTGGTCTCATATAACTGGCACTTTTATTGCTTTATTGAGGTTATGATAGGGCGTTACTGCGGGATATGGTCACTATCAACAGGGTACTTACTCACAGAAAAGCCTCTGAGTGACTGGATTTTGACACAGAAGGGAGAAATAAACCAGAGACCTCCTGTGGCATCGCCAGCATGCGCTGGTATAAGGTTAACGAAAAACTGACACCCCTCTTTGTCAGCCCTTATCATGACGATAAATTAAAATTACGACCAAGATTAAATCAGGAGAGTTCTACAATGCATGCCTTTCTTAAACAAATAAGCCCTAACGCCAAGGCAGTCGCGATATTAGCCCTTTTTATCGCCGCCATGAGTTACAACGGCGGAGAAAATGTCCTGCAACTCTTTATCGCCAGCATCTTGGCAACCCTCATTACCGCAACCATCCTTATCAGGCACAATCATCTTCATCGGTTTACCCTGCCAAATCGTTTCTCGGCAACAACACTCTACACCCTCTTTGTCATCTGGGCCGTTACCTCACTACTCTGGAGTGTCGAGATTCAAGCAACGGTCATCGGCAGCATACAGAACATTCTTGCCCTTTTTGTCATCATCATCGGACTGCATCTGGGGCTGCGGGACAAAATCCTGCTACTAAAACTTTTTATTATCCTTGCCGTTCTATTATCTCTCTACTCAACGACCTTAAGCTTTTTATTTAGTGCAGGCAGGGTTCCGGCGATTATGGAGAACCTTAACAGCTACGCTATTCTCCTTGTTTCAGCCTTTCTTTTGCTGGTATTTTCTTCAATTGACAGCACTCATCCCCGGACAAATACTCATCTTGCCGCAGCACTAATCATCGCCCTTGGTATTGCCGCAACCCGCAGCAGTGGCGCCACCCTGATGCTCGTCGCCGCGCTGCTCGTCATGCTCATCTACTTTCGCCAACAGCGCCAGGCGTTAATCAGGCTTGGCTTATTTATTGCGGCTGCCATTGCCGGCTACCTTCTCTTTGAAGGTATTCGCCAAATTCTGCCCGGCAATGAGCAGTGGTTAACCATGGTCGATAAACTCGAGTCAACCGGTAGCCTTAATGCACGCTTTCTGATCTGGGATGCAACCTGGGAGATAGTCAAAAATTACCCGTTCACCGGCAGCGGTCATGCCACGTTCCATAAAGTATTCCCCGCCTTTCGCCTTGGTGCTGATGCCTCTGGGGGGTACAACGCCCATAACGACTATCTTCAGACTTGGTCACAATTAGGCCCTGTCGGTTTTCTTCTGATAACGGCCTTTGCACTTGCTGCCACCCTCCCCGGTTTAAAGCAGCTGGTTGCCGGTCACAATCACACTAACCGTCACACCTTTCCCGCCTATACCATTTTGGCCATTATCCTCCTGCCCACCCACATTACTGCCAACCTGCAACAGCTTCCCCTACTGGTTCTAATAGGGTTACTGGTCGGTCATATCGATGGCCGACAAGGGAATGAGGCACCACAAAGTCAATCTCCCCTCTGGTCCGGTGGCATCATCAAGGGGATGATCGCTCTGTTAGCGCTTACCTTTATGATTCCCCACATCCTCTTTATTGCCAGTTATCAACTTACCGAAATGGCGAAAAAGAGCCTTGAGAGCCAGTACATTGATCTCACCACCAATCAGGCATCGGCCCTCGCCAACTACTTTCTTCGCCCCTACCTTATCCGCTCGTCTCTCTTCATCGACATGCTGGGAACAACCGGAAATAAGCAAAAACGTGAGAAGATATTTAATGCGGGTATGGCTACGCTTGATGAGGCTTCTCGTTACAGTAGCCGCGAGTACCTTATCCCCTACCAACGCGCCCGTCTGCTTGCGGCGATGAACAAGGAGGAGAACACAATTGCCGCCGCTTTTGACAAGTCACTACAACTTGACCCCCAGCAGATAAAAACCCGTCTTGACTACTTCTCCTTTTTAATTAAAAGCAAAAACTATGGTTATGAACAGGCGTGCGCTATGCTGGAACAGGGAATTAACCGCCGGGTATACAATCAGAGTGATGAGATTTACCGCTTTATTGACCATCTGATTAACTGTCGGGAGAGTTTTGACCATGACGGCATTGAAGCGATGTTAGCAGCCCGAGATGAACTCTTAGCCACTTCAAGAGCCAGACTTGTCAAATTAGGCTTTACCGTGAGAGACGATCGCCACTCACCGGAGTTAACAAAATGACCCCCACTCTATCAATGCATTCACCGCGACTCCTACCCAATGCCATTAAGTTAAAGGTGTTCACTGCCCGATTGTTGGGTGTCGGCGGCATGAACGCCGCCGTCAAGCCCCCAAGGATGGGTTTACAGCGTCTCGGTAAGCGGGTGGTGGAGATCCTCAGGCTTAACTTAAGGGCATTGCGACTACTACCCGCCTTGCTACTGTTGTGGTTACCCTCTGCTCCAGTCACCGCTGCCGTTAAATTTGATATCAATAATATGCTGCTGATGTCCGCGTCGATGAACGGCTACGATATCGCTTATGAGATCTCGGTCGTTGACTATAACAGTGTTAACTATGCACTATTGAATGATCTCGTCTCTGCGCTTGGTCTTGATGACTCCCTGCAAAATGATGAAAAACTGCTAACTCTCCTCCACGAGCAGAGTAAACTTGATTTGCAGATTAACAAGATCGCCCTGCAAGCGAACATTCGCGGCATTATCGAAGTCACCCCGCCTGACTCAATTTTTATTAATGATGACGAGGTGTGGGTGAACAGTAAACTTCTTGAAAAGTGGCTATCGCTCACCCTCGCAATTGATCCACGCGCCCTGCGTATCGGTATTTCCACCCAACAGCCCTACCCCAACAAAATAATTACCGACCGCAAACTGCGGGGAGGCAGCTTAACCACCGTAGCCGAACGTAAGGCAGTGCTCCCCTTAAAAGATCAGCCCTATGCTCTCCTCACCGCACCGGCGGTTGATTTAAGAGCCTACTATACGGTCTTTAACAACAATGATGAGGATAAAAAAGATAGCCGCAACTATAGATACTCATTGCAATCAATGAATGAAATCGCCTATATGACTACCCAAACTCAACTGGGTGTTGACAAATCAGGTGAAATTACCAACCTCAGTGTCAATATGAGACGAGAAGATCCCAAAGCCAGGCTGCTGGGCCCCCTAGGGGCATCAATCGTCCAGCTGGGGGATATCGCCACCCCCTTGGCCCTGATCACCAACGGTACCCTGTTTGAGCGCGGCATTAAAATTGAAAACAGCGATCTTGACCGTGCCAGCCACGATGACATCATTGCGGTAAATGGCCCCTTAATGGATGGCTGGGAGGTCGAACTCTATGTCAATGGCGTCCTCACCCGTTATCAGGGATCCAACGACACCCAGCGCTATCAGTTTGACAATATCCCTCTCTTCTTTGGCAGCAACCGCGTTATTCTCAAATTCTATGGTCCAGATGGTCAGATCTATGAGGAGGAGCAGATCTACTATGTCGGTACCGGATTTGCCCAAGGGGTCATCGACTACAAGCTCTCACTATCACAAAACGGACAGCGGGTTTACAATAAAAATAACAGCTCCATTGGCGAAGAACTTGGCTCCCTGCGAGTCGTCGGTTCGCTCTCCTACGGGATCTCCAGCCACTTCTCTCTTGCCAACAGTTTTCACCACTTTACCAAAAACAATTCGATCGATCCCCACACCTATATCGGAACCTCCCTTGCCACCTCCTTTGCCGGTATTTACCTCGGCTACAGCCGGATTGATGATGATACTCGGGGAAATCGCCAAAGCGTTTCGCTCAATTCTCGTTTAGGCATTGTCGGGATACGGCTAGGCTACAGCATGGATGATCACTTTGATGGCAGCGACAGCATTGTTAAAAGAACCAGCTTTGGTATTCAAGGAAGCTATAACTATCTCCCCTTTGCCATCGCCTATAGCATGAGCGATGGTCGCAGCAGCATCTCGGTATCCAACGGTCTCTCCACCACCCTCTGGGGATTGCGATTAAGCAACAACCTTGAGTTCCTTCTGAACGAGGGAGCAGAGACCACCAGCAGCGAAAACAGTGAAGATGTACTGGAGACGGTACATGACAACATTATTGATAGTCTTGATAACGATCTTTTCGACAACAACAGCGCCGATGTCACCGGTGCTCTCACCCTCACCGGTGACACCAATATCACCCACTTCCGTGCGGCCGTCGGTTACGCCGTCTATCCCCTGCGACAATATATCGGAGCTCAGATCAGCAGCGATACCCGGGCAGCAGAAAAGATTAATTTCACTTTTCGCCTTGATAATCGCTACTCACTGCTAGGCTCCTTCAATAAATATACCCTTGGGCTACAGTGGCGCTTCGATAAACTCTTTCTGACTCCCTCGGTCAGTTATGATGACAACCAGGATTATGTCGGTTTTCTCACCCTCGCAACCTCCTTTATCCCCACCACCAGTCGTGGCAGTTGGAAAGCATCCAGTCGCAGCGGACTCAATAGTGGTCTCGCCTCGGCAAAAGTTTTTATTGATAATGACAGTAACGGTCGCTTCAGTCGCGGTGACACCCCCCTACCCAATGTGGCTGTCCGATCTAATCAGGCATCGGGGCGCGCTATCTCCGATAGCAGCGGTGTCGCCTCTCTGACCCGACTGGGTAAATACCGTCAGATGGATATAGTGGCCCTCCCCTCAACCTTTCCTGATCCCAGTCTGGTGCAAACTAACGAAGGCAACTCGATTATTCCTCGTCCGGGAACCATTGTAGAGCTCGAGTTTCCCCTTGCTATCACCGGCGAGATTGACGGTATCGCGACCCTAATACACACTAATGGATCCACCCGTCCCCTCGGGAATATCACCATTAATCTTGTTAACAGCAAGGGGGAGATTGTCGCCAGTCAACGCACTGCCTATGATGGCTTTTACCTCTTCACCGGCGTGCTCCCCGGTAACTACCAACTGATACCAGAGAGTGGCTATCAGTTAACCCGCCCCGTCACTGTCATGATGGAAAGCCGAGGCGGAATTATAAGCGGTATTAACCTGAACGCAGTTAATGCAACCCGATAACCGTAACCTGTCGTGAGATAAAGCAGATGAAATCATTAACCAGCCATATACAGCTACTTACTATATCGCTGCTCATCGTACCGCCACTACTGGCGGAGGAGTCCAAGTTAGCAGATGAGCGGTTTCTTGGTGACCCTGCACGACTGGGCACGTTGGTGGGCAATATTGTTGCCGGCGCAATAACGGCCAACCCGGTAGGAATCGTTGCCGGCGGTGTGTTGGGTTACTACTCCGGCGACAAGTTTTTTGGCAAGAGCGAGGAAAACACGACAGAGGAGACCACTTTCACCACTGCGCCAACGCCGCTAGTAACCAGTAATCTGAGTTTAAGCAGCCAATGTTCTACGACCCGTGCCAATTCAGTTTCGCTGGTCGCGACTGAAGGCAATAACGTCACCGTGATAGAGAATAATCTCCAGTTTGAACGGCTGGATATACCTAATGTCAATAACCAGCACAACAGCAATGTGAGCGCGGCAAGCCCGCCGCCCGTTTCACATCGGCTGCTCTGCCTTTATGGCATGGATTAGCCAACGCCTGAAAGGATCAACGCACTCCTGCCACAATCCGTGCATGAAGTGCGCATCCTGACAAAGATAGTTACTGACCGTTATAACGAAAGCTCGCCTGATCGATTACTCGAAAACCCTCTTTGCGGTCAGTTTGATAGACCACATTTACGACCGCGCCCGCCGGTACCGTATCAACCATTAACTCCATGGCGACCTGGCGCTTGCCAACTTCCGGATAGACTGAAATTCCCTTGGTTTTACCGATTAAACGCAAATTGGGGGAACCACTCTCCTGCATAAAGACCTCAACATCGCCATGAACACTCCCCGTGCCTTCAGAGAGAATCTGCATCTCCAGTATCAGCTTCTCTTTGCCGCGCTTAAGCGTCGGGTTACTAATTTTACCAATACTGCTGACATTGCCATGGCGCACCACCACTGGAATGGAGAATGAGATCTCTGCCTCTAACTGCGCATCAAGTTTTTTATTGGGATCATTACCCAACGGCTGAGCGACCTTTCCCTTGGGGGGTTCAACCTTGGTCTCTGCCAATTTTTTATAGAGAAGATGGGAACGATACTCACCAACTTGCAGATCCCCCGGTTCACGCAGATAGAGTCGAATACGCTGGTACTGTCCCGGTTCAATGGTGACCTGACGCGGACTGTGACGAATCATCGAGCTTGCACTCAGCCCCATCTTATCCTGACGACGATTAACATAACCACCCCCCTCATCCTGCTCACGCTCGACAAATTCAATCCGGTAACTATTTCTCACACTAGAGCTGTTTAGCAGGGTTAACTCAACCTCACGCTCATTACCACTAAATATAACCTTGGTCGGGCTAATTAACAGTTGTGCCGATACCGAACCCGATACACCCCATAACAGTAACAGTGGCCACAGATATCTCACCATCAAACGCTCCTTTTATAAAAGACTAATAACTAATAATTATATTTAACACCGAACGATAGTCGGCATCGTAATAACTCTGTCCGTCCCCGCTGGTCTGCAGCATCCCACCGACAACCAGCTGGGCGTCACCATTAATATCGGCGATAACAACAGCGGGATAATAGAATTGGCTAATCGCCATAACTGGACCACTACTAACCCCAGGAATTGTCATTAACCCCGCATTCACCGAAATAGTTAAGACCTGCCCAGGAGGGTAATCAAGCAGACGATAGATCCCCGGCTCCCCTGGCTCAATCAGACGAATTGCCCCGGTTGCTACCGAGTGGCCGGTCGCCTCAACCGCCAGAGTTGAGACCGCGTTATTGGAGATAATCGCGAATGTGCCAAAATCGAGGCGTTGATCCTCAACCACCATCTCGGCCCAAAGTATGGGTGAAAAAAAGAGAAAACCGAGACAAAAAAAAGTGGAACGGGGCCTTACTACGCCACCGTTCCACTCTTGTCCAAACAAACAGGGAGCCAACCTGTCGCTACTGTCACCGTACAAACCTGCTATTAACTTAATCATGCCGATAACAATAGCGCGCCGTACTTTACCCTGTCAAGCAGCTCCCCTCAATGATGACTATCTTAGTAGGTAATCTCGAGATTATAGCTGCCGCTATAGGTGCCATCATAATACTCTAGTGCCGTACCAAGGGTAGTTGGATGTTGCGTTTGAAGACTCGCACCAACATAAACGGTTAAGGTGCCATCACCAAGGGTCTGCAATGTCCTGTAGTTACCATTCGTGCCTGAGGCAGTACCATCACCCCGTGTCAAAAGAAATGTTTTTAACAATAAATTACCCGATCCCGGAGGCGCACCGGCATTGCTCAATCTGGAGATGGTACCACCCGAAGTCGCATAACTCCCGCTGACACTCAACTTCAGCGTGGTGAATGCGGCGGCACCGGTAACATCAAATATGCCCTGACTGACGTTTGTGTCGTCCAGCATAAAGAGGCTCGGGCAGGTCGCGCAAGATGTGGTACTTAAAGTTGTCGTTGTATAGGTGCCATCGGGAGCAAGGGTCAGCCCGGCAGCCTTATTCGTAGAGCTACCCCGGGCAAAGAGTGAACCCCAGTTCATTCCCGCCGTCTCGGCAAAGGTGACCGACGTCGACACACTCGATGTCGCCGTAAAGGAGGCTGCGACAGCCTGATAGGTGTAGGTGCTTAAGCCAGCAAAACCAGCAGTCACAGCCGCAACACCAATTAACTTCTTGTAGTTCATGATAATATCCTCTCAGTTAAAGCCATTAGAAGCGGAAGAGTCAACAGCCAGTTTGCCTCTACTCAGACGATATAGCGTCAGCTTAAGGCGAAACTTTAGCTTTTTTTTCAATTTTTTTGCCGCCTCAATCATCCTCTCCTATTAGCGACTTTTATCGGCAGCGCCTCACCTCTGGTTCCGATATCTGCTACCATTGGTCTAACGTATCTCTATCATGACCCACAGGTTGTTTATTCGCCATGATTTGCGCCACCACACATCCGCTTAAAACGCCCTCGCAGTTCGCTGTATGGCTGGTATTAACGCTGCTGTTTGTCACCAGCAGTGGCTGTTCGGTGCTACCCGCCTACCTTGAGATTATCCCCACCGCACAACCACTCAGTGACTGCTCCAGTGACCCAACACTGCACCGTAAGCGTCTGGCGCTTATCCGTTTTGAACAACCCCAAGCAACCTATCATGATGAGTTAGCCGGTCTCTCTGCACAGTTCTCTGAGCAACTGCTACAGGCGTTACGCCGCAGTGATCGCTTCATTCTTGATGATCTGCGTCATGCTACCTTGGAGCCGCAACGTATCGCGCTGTTAGGTGCAGTGGAGAAGCACAATAATCAACAAATCATTGATCTCGCCAGCCCCGGTGGTGCCCAACTTATCGTTCAAGGACGATTTCTGCGCTTCACCCCAGAGTCGCAAAGCGGTTTTAACGCGCTACTCGGCGATCCCCGCCTCAATATCACTTTTGAGCTGCGTATCTTTGAAACCATTTACGGAACGCTAGTCAGTGAAATTCAGCGTAGTTACATCTGGCACGGACTCTCTGTTGAACGTCCGCAACTTCGCGATTCGCGCAACTATTTTCGCGGTCCGCTGCAGGAGGTTCTGCAGGAGATGGTTAAAGATCAGGCCGATCTGCTGACGCGTCATGTCTCTTGCATTCCGCTTATCACCCCCATTACCGTTATTGACGATCGGACACTCACTATTAATGTCGGCGTGCTGCGCGGTATTCGTCCGGGGGATCGTTTTAAGGTGGTGCATCGGCAATTTTTACGCATCGACAACGATAATCGCGAACACTTCTCCGACCATGTGGTCGGCGTTCTTGAGATCAATCGCGTACAGGCGGATATGGCGCAGGGGACATTTTTACCTGAGGGAGATCTGTTTCGTCTTCAGCCCGGTGATTATGTCCGCAGCTGGTAACTGGGAATATTCTTCCATTTTTTACTGGATTATCGCCAGACGCATCGCTACAATAAATAAAAAGAGGCGCTATAACTCCCAAGTACAGCATAGGGAAGCCAATAAGTGATTAGCACAGCAACGACTGTTAGCAACCTGTCGCAATATTTTGCGAAGTATGGCGGTTCCTCGCTAGAGTCGCGCTTGGCTGCGATTAATCAGTCAGTACGTCTCAATCAGGATAGCAGTCAAAGCAACAGTGCAGCAAAAACAACGCCGCTACAACAGACCTTTAACGTTATTAATAATAGTATCTGGCAGACCAGCGTAACGCGTACCGCCCTTAGTGAGAGCATTAAACCCTCCTCACAGCAGCAGATTAATGACTCACTGTCACAGATGGCTACGCTGCTCGAGAACACTCGAGGCGGCACCGCACAAATTCAATCTGTTGCCGATAGTAGCAAAACACCTCCGCTTAGTCGTGAAAGCGTGTCGCTACTTAACGACATTATCAAGGAAAACAGGCTTAACGCCTTTGATGCGGCAACGTTTAAAGAGGCTGTCTCCTCACTAAACATTAATATCGACTCGCTTGCAGGTAACCTACGCACCCCCTACCAGGGTGATGCCTTTGATAGACTAAATCAGATCGCTTCCCTGACTGACGGCATTAACCTTAACCTTGATAAAGTTGAGGGTTATATCTCCACCATTCACAGCGTCCTTAACCCAGACTCTGGCGGAAAACCCACAACAGAGATTTCTGAAATCCCGTCTTCTGACAATGAGTTAAATGATTTGCAACAGGTTGTTAAATTAGGAGAACGGATTAACCGTGTCTCTAACGATCTGGCAAAAACCCTCGAATTGGTGGTTAATAACAACCAGCTTAACTCACCTGAAGAGAGCCCTAACAGCAACTTACTAAGTCAACAGCCCCTAATTAGCGCTAACCTTGGTGCGATTGAATCTCTAATCGGTGTTATCAATAATGACTTCTCGCAAATAGGCGGACATAGTCAAGCGATTCGCGATAACCTAACATCCTTCAACGAAGGCACTAACCCCGCAGAACAGAAAAAGCTCGACTCACTTGCAGAATTTATCCGCACTTTTCGTGGCTCAAGTTACTACCGCAATAAGGCAAAAAATGAGCAGGCCGCATTACAGTTTGAAATCGCCATAAAGCAGGAGTTAGTCAACCAGAATCAACAGGGCGCACAGAAAAGTCTCGATCTGATTGACAGCACGGTTTCTGAAGCCAGTGGCAATATCAGTCGTATCGGCGGATTATCTCAATCGGTCAGGGGGATCATCGAACGTGCAGCCGCTACAGAAGCAGACAATCAGCCAAGTCGCACGGTTCGCTTTACCAGCCAGTATGCGACTCAACTGCTGCATGGCATTGATCAATTTCTCGACCGCGCCAAGAAAACTGCTGCGAACTCAGGGCAAACCCCTGAAGTTGTCGACGCGCTTGGGCAATATCTCGATAAGTTAATTACCGCCCCCACCGGCGAGCAGATCTATAACAGTAACGCCGCTTCCCCCAATGCTGCCGAGCGGGAAATTAACCAAATTCTTGCCAGCCGCTCCATCGCAAAAAACCTCCAGGAGGTACAGGCAGGCATGCCTGAGGAGGCGACCACCGAAGGTGAGACTGAGAAAAAACTCACCGAAAAAGATCGTCTTGACCCAACGCCTGAACTAAGCGCTGAAGAGCAGCGGGTCGTACAGCAACTGCAGCAGCGCGACCGCGAAGTGCGCACTCATGAGCAGGCGCATATTAGTGCAGCGGGGGATCTTCCCGTCACCCCGGCAACCTATGAGTATGATGAGGGGCCGGATGGCAAACGTTATGCGGTCGGCGGCGAAGTAGGTATCACCATACCTAATCCTGAAGAGCCGCGCGAAAAGATTGATGTGGGAATACAGGTACAGCGCGTTGCCCTAGCACCGGCTGAACCGTCAACCCAAGATCGTAAAGTGGCGGCGCAGGGTTCTAAAATGGAGCAAGAGGGGCGCTCTGAGTTAGCGCAGCAGATGATGAGCCCAGAAAACAAGAAAGAGGGCAGCAGTTACCTAATGAACGCCATGGGTAGCCTGATTAGCAGTTACGCCTAACGCTGTTGTGCGCGAAGAATGCGGCGTTGCAGGCAAGCGACCAGTTGTTGTTGTGCTCTTTTTACCCGCCGATCTTCCAACAAAACCACACCTGCCACAGTGACCACGCCGGTACTATCCACATCACGACGCACAACACGAAAGGGAAAACTCCCTTCACACCCTTCACTGACCATTAACGCAACAACGGCACTCTCGCCAACTGCTAAAGCGTCATCCTGTGCCAACTCCATCGTTAACTGAACGCCCCTTGCCGAGATATCCCGTAGCCGTGCAAAAAGTGGGTGACGCCCCTTGACGCGCACAATTAGAGTCACCTCTATGGCATTAATCATTATTCGATGATCTGCTCTGTCACTTTGATAAATTAGTTCATGTGGCAGATGCAGCGCGAGAAAAGCTAACCCCTCCTCACAACCATGGGCGGCCAGCGTAGTGGTAAACTGAATTTGATGTGTTTTGGTTACCGCCTGCAGCGTCAGCGTATCACCGATATGCCACTGCCTTGGATGTGAGTAATGATAAGGAAGATCGCAAAGCAGTCGTTTTGACTCTAGCCGCAGCAGCGTGGTGATGTAACTTTGATTTTCGGTGTTCAGCGTCAGCAGCGTGCGATGTGCCGCCAATTGCTGAAGCAGCAGCGCAATATAGCCAACGGCCTGAATTGTTTCGCAACGCTCTGACGACTTAACCGATAGCGTTGGCTGATGATGAAGCGTAGTCAAGCCTTGGCGAAGGTGTTGGTAGAGAGTTTTTCAGAGGTTGCGCCCCCCGGGGTATAGAGTTTGGCCCCCTGACTCTGCGGCCCCATCAGCACCGACAGAACATTACGCACCTGACGCTGACCAATCTCTAAGAGTTGGATATTCACGCGGTGCTGTTGATGGCAACGGTTGAGCAGTGACGATATCCGCTGCCACTGTTCGATAAAGGGTGGGCGTTCGCCTCGATTGGTAAGTCTCTCGAGCAGTTTGACAAAGCCATCCCGCGAGTTACGCTCGCCAGCGGTGGCAATAATCGCTACCCGACGCTCATCAAGATGTTGTAATTGTTCTAAAAGATCCAGCTTTTCGGTTAAGGTGCCATGCATGGCATCGACATCCTTACGGGCAATCGCCAACTCTTCACGACTTAAAACGGCAAACAGGCGGTCGAGTGCCGCCTGCTCTTCTTGCATAAGTGCCGTAACTTCCTGTTGCAGCTTGCCATCCGTCAAGGAAAGGGATGGAGGGAGATGGTCAGCCAAACGTCTTCACTCCTGTATTTAGCCCTACCCTGTCAGCTGCCGTTCAAACGAGATCATCTTGTCAGCGACACGCTGCGGGTTAACCTCGTACCTACCTTCATCAATCGCCTTCTTGAGCATCTCAACCCGTGAAGTATCAACAACGGGAAGTTTTGCAATGGTATTCTCAAGACTGCGCAGCTGTTGCGATGTGCTAGAGAGGCTAACAGTCTCAACCGACGAAGGTTTTCCTGTTTCTGTCTGACTAGCTGTCGGTTCACTGCGTGAAACTTGAACCTGCGAGCCCTCACTATTACGTGTGGCTTGCGTTCCGGTATATCCTGTGATGTTGTTAATAGCCATTTTGACTAACCTCCTTTCCTTGACCTATCTAGCGTCCGACAAAGGGGAAACTTTAGAACTAATTTCTGACGCACCCATCGTGGTAACGAGGTATAACAGTCGTGTTGCTTCACATTCTTACCTCAACCTCACCCCGATCAACCACCACCGCCGATACCTCACGCTTAGAACTTAGATTCATTACCCTAATAGTGGCACCTTTTTCGCCATCCATCAAGGATTTGCCCCTCATTTTAACACTTAACCCACTCGTTCTGGCGACTATTATCACCTCGTCACCCTTTTTTATCAGTAGCGGCAGTTTCACCATCGCCTGCGAAACAACCATGTCGGCAATAATCGTGCGCGTCACCTCCTGACCAATAACCTCATCAGGTGTCATAAAGTAACCGCCATGCAGCAGGGTAATATCACGCTCTGCCAGTGAAATATCGCTTCGGGCAATCACGTCACCCCGAGTCAAAGGGCGCAGCGCTACCACCACCGTCTCCAAACGCTTAACCGTCGCCCGGACAAAAATAGTCCACGGTTTAACGCCAACGCAACGCACCCCCACCGTGGCCGTCGAACTCTGTATAGAGAAACCATCGGGAAGAAAGGCCTCAAGGGCGTTTTCACAACGCTGTAGCTTTAACCGCGTGTCCAGTTGCCCCATCTCGATTTGGGTACGGCTACCACTATCCGCAAACTGCTGCAGCAGAAAGGCGTAGGCCGCGTCACTAATGGACTCTAATGGTTCATAAAGGGGATCACCCTGAACCCAGGGAGCGAACGTCAGAAACAGCCACAACAGAAGCGGCTGAAAATGGTGATAAGTTAATAGCAGGGGTCTACTCATATGCTTCCATTATAACCATAGCCGCCTCAGGATGCGGTGATCGGCACATCTTCTCTCTCCAGAAGCGCCGCGTAGATCGCATTGCGCTTCTCGCCGGTGATCTGCGCCGTTAAACCGGCTGCCTGACGCGGCGCAAGTTCAGTCGCAAGAATTTTTGCGATACGCAACGCTTCATCACTCACTGTCGCCCCTGCTGCAACAGGCAGTGCCCCGTGGACCAGCAGAACAAACTCACCGCGACACTGATTAGCATCGTTATGCAGTATCAGCGGCAACTCAGCGAGTGTCGAGAGCAGAATCGTCTCATACTGTTTCGTCAGCTCACGACAAAGGGTGATAGAGCGTGCGCCCCCCAGCAACTCCGCCATATCCTGCAACGACTCCAGAATACGGTGAGGGGACTCATAAAAGACGAGTGTCGCACTCTCTTCAACCACTGCGGCTAAACGCTTGCGTCGCGCCTCACGCTTGGCCGGCAAAAACCCTTCAAAAAGAAAGCGATCTGTCGGTTGTCCAGCCACCGAAAGCGCGGCGGTCACAGCTGCCGCGCCGGGAATCGGACTCACCCGATAGCCGGCCTCTAGGGTAGCACGCACTAGGCGGTAGCCCGGATCACTTATTAATGGCGTTCCTGCATCACTAATGAGTGCAACATCGCTCCCCTGCGACAGTAGCGCCAACACCTGCTGCAAACGCTCGCTTTCATTATGATCATGCAGTGACCAGAGGCGCTGGCTAATACCGTAATGGCTGAGAAGACGTTGACTGTGGCGCGTATCCTCTGCCGCAATCACCGTCACCTGCCGCAATGTTTGCAGAGCGCGTTCACTGATATCTGCCAAATGGCCGATTGGCGTCGCGACAATGTAAAGCGTGCCCAATGAAGATGCGAGGTTATCGCTGCGTGGTGATGGATTCATAGGGGAACTATAACGTAAACTTAGCCATTATGAGAAACCTAATTGCCCTTTTGCTAGTCACACTCCAACTCACCGCCTGTAGCAGCGCCCGTAAACCGGAGAGCGGGCAACAGGAGCCGATCCGTCCGCCCCTGACCAGCAGCACCAGCACGACGCCTGAGGTAAAACCCCAGACGCCCTTCAACCAGGCCATCGCCCTCTACGATAGTGGCAACTGGCCGGAGGCGATTAAAGCGCTGGTCGCTGCGGTTCCCAGCGTCACCCCCGATGAGAGCATCGCCCTGCGTCTGCGGCTGGCCGATGCCCTGTTACAGAGTGGATCGCCCATTTCAGCCTATACCCTGCTGGATAAAGTTCAACCAACGCCTGCCACCGCACCTGAAATGCGGCTGCTCTATCTGATTATGCAGGCGGAGCGCGAACTTGAACGCAATCCACAGGAGAGCATCACCGTGCTCAATCGCCCACTGCCGACGCCCCTTAACAGCAACAGCCCCCTGCTGCCACGTTATCACCTTACCAAGGCAAACGCCTACCACGCCCTGAAGCAGCCAATACCTGCGCTTCGTGCCTATATTGAGCGCGGCTTGTCTCTTAAAGTGAACAGCCCGCTAGCCAATGACAATCATGAATCGATTTGGTATCTGCTTAATCAGCTACCACCCAATCTGCTTAACAGCTATCCGCAACGTCCTGCACAAAACCTGCCTGACAAGCTGATTGATAACCAGCTGAATCAGTGGATAGAGGTGGCTAAACTGAGCCAGCAGTATGCCAGCGATTCGGGCGGGCTGAAACGTGCGCTGAATCAGTGGAAACAGCGTAACAACGACCATCCGCTGAATGATCTCTTAATTGAAAAAATCCTCAAGCGACGGCAGCAGTCACCCCTCACTGCCGCTCAAATTGCAGTACTGCTTCCCTTAAGTGGTAACCTTGCCCAGGTGGGACAGGCCGTGCAGGAGGGTATTCTTGCCGCCTACTATAATGATACGCAGCAGGCGAGCCGTCAGCTGCAATTTTATGACACCCAGGGTAGTGTTAGCGGTGGTGAAGCGGCACTAAAAAGCGCTCTCAATTATGGTGCAGACACAATTATCGGCCCCCTGAATAAAGAAGTGGTTGACCATGTGATTGCGCTTATTGAAAAAGAGGCGAAAAAACCGCAGGCGGTACTCACCCTTAACCGTAACGACAAACCCCTTCCCCAGGGCGTTTACGCCTTCTCGCTGGCCCCCGAGGATGAGGCACGCGACAGCGCCAGACGTGCTGCGCTGGAGGGGTTTACCCGTGCCTTAATGCTGCTGCCCAACAACCCTTTAGGACGCCGGATTGGCGAACAGTTTCGTCAAGACTGGATAAAATTAGGGGGCGTGGTTGTTGAGGATCACTACTATGACACCAACAAAAATGACTTCACCGACGAGATCACCTCCCTGCTCAATATCGACGAGAGTAACGAGCGCGCCCGGCAGCTCAAATCACTCCTTGGTGAACGCTTTGAGTTTACCCCGCGCCGGCGTCAGGATGGGGAGTTTCTCTTTCTTGCCGCTTACCCCCGTGAAGCCCGTCTTATCCGCCCGCAACTCCAATTTCACCATGCCGGTGGCCTGCCGATCATTGCCACCTCGCATCTATTTAACGGACAGATAAACAGCGACCAAGATCAGGATATTAATGGTGTCTTTTTTGGTGATATGCCATGGATACTGCACCCCGAACTGAGCCGTAGCCCCTATCCCCCACAACTGCAAGATCGCCACAGCGGTACGCTGCAACGCCTTGTCGCCATGGGTATAGATGCCTACCAGATCTTGCCGAAACTCCCCCTGTTAGAGAACAATCCTCATGAAAATCATGATGGTGTGACCGGGCGGCTGCGCCTTAACCTGTCACGCCAAATTGAACGTGAACTGAGTTGGGCACGTTTTAGCGAAGGGGTACCACGACCGGTTGTCCATAGCGATTTAGTACCCGAAAATCTGCCCGCAGAGAGCGATAGCGAATAGCAAACGTGACCACTAACACCACCGCCGCGCATCTGGTTGCCGGTCGCACTGCAGAGTCAGCCGCCTGTGACTATCTTTGCCAACAGGGTCTGAAGCTGCTGGAACGCAACTATCATGGCCGGCAGGGGGAGATCGATCTGATTATGGAGGATGCCGGCACACTGGTCTTTGTTGAAGTAAAGTACCGCAGTCGCAGCGAGTTCGGCGATGCAGCAGCGTTTGTCACCGTGTCCAAACAGCAACGTCTTATCGCAACCGCAAACCGCTATCTGCAGCGTTATCGCCAACCCCCCCGCTGTCGCTTCGATGTGATCGCCATGAATGGTCAGACAGGAATAGACTGGATTCGTAACGCCTTTGATAGCCACTAACCCCAATGCCATTAAGTTAAGGGTGTCCACTGCCCGATTGCTGGGTGTCGGCGGCAGGGACGCTCTATGGCGTCCTGCCATCGCGGCATTTGTGCATCCATGCACGGCAGACGCCGCCGTCAAACCCCCAGGGATGGGTTTACGGCGTCCCGGCAAGCGGGTAGTGGACATATCAGGCTTAACTTAATGGCATTGCCACTAACCCCTAAGCAACCGAGAAAGCCATGATTGAAATTGTTGAACAACACTTTTTTGATAGCATTGAAACCAAAGAGCGCACCCTGCAGAGCGTCGCCACCCATATTGTCACCGCCAGTGAACGCATGGTGGCGTGTCTAATGAATGATGGCAAAATTCTCAGCTGCGGCAATGGCGGTTCGGCAGCCGATGCGCAACACTTCTCCTCTGAATTATTAAACCGCTTTGAACGCGAGCGCCCGGCCCTGCCTGCCATCGCCCTCACTACCGACAGCTCCACCCTGACCTCTATCGCCAACGACTACCACTACCGGGAAGTCTTTGCACGTCAGGTACGCGCATTAGGACGGGCGAATGATCTACTGCTGGCGATCTCCACCAGTGGTAACTCCGAGAGTATGCTTATGGCCATGGATGCAGCCCATGACCGCCAGATGCAGATCATCGCGCTAACAGGCCACAGCGGCGGTGAGATGGCGAAGCGACTACAACCGGGGGATATTGAGCTGCGCGTTCCCGCCAACCGCACTGCCCGTATTCAGGAGTCACACCTGCTAATTATCCACTGTCTCTGTGATCTGCTCGACCGCCAGCTCTTTGGTAGTGACAGCATCAGTGAGTAGCCCCGTCAGCAGCAGCGCGATTGCCAGCGAACTGCGCAAACTCTTTACCAAAAGCCAACTCCTCACCCATCCGGCTGCCTGCAACGCCTACGGTTATGACAATAGCCGAATGCACGCCCAGCCCGCTGCTGTTTTACTGGCAGAACAGAGTGACGAAATATCGACCCTGCTGCATTGGTGTTATCAGCGACGCGTACCGGTGACCTGTCGCGGTCGCGGTACCGGCACCACCGGCGGCAGCGTGCCGCTGCTGGGGGGGGTAGTCCTCTCCCTCGAAAGAATGCAACGCATCATTGATTTTGATCCTGCCAACCGCACCATGACTGTTGAACCCGGGGTGATTAACAGCGCCGTGCAAAGTCTCGCAGCCACCGCCGGTCTCTTCTGGCCCCCCGACCCAACCAGCCGTGATGCCTGTACCATTGGCGGTAACCTCGCCTGCAACGCCGCCGGCGCACGGGCGGTTAAGTATGGCACGCCACGGGAAAACACGCTTGGGCTGCGGGCGGTTGACGGGCGGGGACGCTCGCTGCGCTGCGGCTGTTATACCACCAAAGGAGTAGTCGGCTACGATCTGACACGGCTGCTCATTGGCTCAGAGGGCACCCTGGCGGTAATCACCGAAGCGACGCTCAAACTCCATCCGCTTGCTGCCGCACGCCGCACCCTGCGCCTCAGCTATGACACCATTCACAGCGCCGCCACCGCTGTAACCCGAATTATGGGGCAACCGATCATCCCCTACACCCTGGAGATGATGGATAAGCGGGCGATTGCCATGGTACGCGATCGCTACCCGCTAGGACTTCCGGCTAATACTGGCGCCCTGCTGCTGGTAGAGGTAGAGGGCTCCGTCGAAAGCCTTGATGCAGCTGTCGCTGCGGTAATCACCGCAGGAAGCGTTAGCGGCCTTCTCGAGCAACTTGAACCCCACACCCAGGCAGAGATCGACCGCTTGTGGCAGACCCGCAAGGTTCTCTCCCCCACTCTACGCCAAATTGCTCCCAAAAAGATTAATGAAGATGTCGTCGTACCGATTACCGCCATTCCCGATCTAATTGAGGGTTTAGCACAGATAGAGGCGACCTACCACCTGCCCATTGTAAACTTCGGCCACGCCGGTAATGGTAATATTCATGTCAATCTGCTGATTGATAGTGATGATGTGGCGCAGATGCAGCGCGCTGAAGTCGCACTCTCGGAGATTTTCACCCTGGTTCTCTCCCTCAAGGGTACGCTCTCGGGAGAACACGGCGTCGGCCGTAGTAAGCGTGATTATATTAGCCGCGAACTTGACCCTGTAAGCCTTGATCTGATGTGGGCAATCAAGAACCAGTTTGATCCAGCGCATATTCTCAACCCTGAAAAAAGCCTGCCATATCAGACACCCCTTAACTAAACAGAACCTCCCGCATCACCACACAAAAAAACATGCATAAACTGCTTAAACAGCAACTTACAGAGCGACTGGGGCTTGCGGATGATGCGGCTATCGCAGCCTTTACCCGACAGATAGCAAGCGCTGGTGACAACCCCGATCTGACGCCAGAAGTACGCGGGGCGCCACCGCACCCTCTTTGCCAAGCGACAACCATTCAAAATGAGCAGACCCTTCCCCCCTTAAGCCAGATTAACAGTGAGCAAGGGTTACGACGTCTGCGGGGAAATCAGCGACTCTATCGCGACATGCTCATCCGCTTTGCCAATGACTATCGCCACAATACCAACCGCTTCACCGGCGATCGCGACACCTCCCAGCGCGCCGCCCACACCCTAAAGGGCGTCGCCGCCACGCTAGGCGCTGAAGAGGTCGCAACCCTCGCGGCAGTCGTAGAGAAAGGGTATGAAGAGCATGCCGAGCAGAGTGAGATAGCACGCGCCATCCTCCCGCTGCAGCAAGCATTGCTCAGCCTGATTACCGAGCTTGATACCAAACTCAACCAAGTCAATCCAGCAGAAGAGCCACACAACAGCATCGATAAAGCAGCCATTCATAAACTAATCCTGCAACTGCAACCGCTGCTTGCCAGCGCCGATCTTGAACTGCTCAGCCTCGTAGATACGCTTGACCAGCAGCTGTGCCATACCCCCTATGCTCAACTCATGAAAAAAGTAAAAGAGGAGAGCGATAACTTTAACTTCAACGAAGCGCTCGCCAGCCTAACGCCACTTATCGCCAGACTTAACAGCGAGAGAGAAAACAGCAGATAGGATAGAAAAGAGTATCACGCACCATTTCAGGGCAAAGAGAGTGTCAATAAAACAGCCCCGCACTAAACTTGTGCAGCCATCGCAGTAGAACCCTAAAAGGATTCGCACCAGAGAAACATGGTACAACATTTGCAGTAATCGCGTTATTTAACTCTGGAGACGCGAAGCATGGCACAACCCGCCAACGACACCCTTTTTGTTCTGCTCGGTGCGATTATGGTACTGGCAATGCACGCAGGCTTTGCTTTTCTGGAGGTGGGCACGGTTCGCAAAAAGAACCAGGTGAACGCCCTGGTTAAAATTATCAGTGATTTTGCAGTCTCGACAATCGCCTACTTTTTTATTGGCTACAGTATCGCCTACGGCGTCAGTTTTTTTACCAGCGCCCAGACACTTAGCGTTGAGAGTGGCTATACGCTGGTTAAGTTTTTCTTTCTTCTCACCTTTGCCGCAGCAATTCCGGCAATTGTCTCGGGTGGTATTGCCGAACGTGCCCGCTTTAACCCGCAGCTTGCCGCAACCTTTGCCATTGTCGCCCTGCTCTACCCCTTCTTTGAAGGGATCGTCTGGAATGGTAACTATCAAATTCAAAGCCATTTAGAGGGGCTCTTTGGCGCCCCCTTTCACGACTTTGCCGGTTCAGTGGTGGTTCATGCCATGGGAGGCTGGATTGCCCTTACTGCGGTGATACTACTGGGACATCGTTATGGCCGCTATGGCAAAAATGGCGAGGTTTTTGCCCACCCCCCCTCAAGCATCCCCTTTCTTGCGCTGGGTGCATGGATTCTAACCGTCGGCTGGTTTGGCTTTAATGTCATGTCAGCCCAAACCATCGCAGGGATTAGCGGACTGGTTGCCGTCAACTCCTTAATGGCAATGGCAGGAGGTACCTTAACCGCACTCATTGCCGGCAAAAATGACCCCGGCTTCGTCCACAACGGCCCTCTCGCCGGCCTCGTCGCCGTCTGCGCAGGATCTGACTTAATGCACCCAATTGGCGCACTTTTGACCGGCGCAATTGCAGGCGCCCTCTTTGTCTTCACCTTCACCATGACACAAAATCGCTGGAAAATTGATGATGTTCTGGGTGTCTGGCCGCTGCACGGCCTTTGTGGAGCCTGGGGTGGCATTGCCGCAGGAATATTTGGCCTGCAGATCTTTGGCGGTCTTGGCGGTGTCTCCTTTTGGGCACAACTCAGCGGCACACTAATGGGTATTACCGTCGCCCTGACAGGCGGATTCATCATCTATGGACTGCTGAAAAAGTTTATCGGACTGCGCCTGACACAAGAGGAAGAGTACAACGGCGCCGATCTAACGCTGCACAAAATCTCCGCTGAGCCCCCCTATGACAAATAAATATATCCGTCATCCTTGAAAATGTTATTGGGTATATACCCAAACTACTTGGAAATGCAGGTAGGCGGCAAAGTCGCGAATCCCCATGAGCATAGATTAACTATGTGATTGGGGTGAGCGACTGCAGCCAACGACCCTGCAATTTCAAGTAGAAAGGGTATAGTCCGCATCATTGCTGAATAAGATGGTGTGGGACTATACCCGTCATCCTTGAGAGTAACTACTGAACTGGCACGCCCTTTACCTTCATCTCGTTTTAGAACTCATCGACCGCTATAACTGTGCATACGCGTGACTTAGATTTTGCGCGTGTAGCAGAGGCAGTTTTTTGATAGTATGCGTGCAATAAATGTCGCTCTGTTACCCCGTTTAATTACCTTGAAGTTCTCCGTCCTAATTGCATGACATTCTGAATATGGTAAATAATATTGAATAGTATTAAAGAGTTAAGCACAACAACCCTAAAAACGGTTGAATATGCAGGACTACTTATCGTTTCGCTGTCAACGCTGATCGCCTTTGGCTTTGAAATATCGACGATGTTAAATGCCGGTGTTGTCACCCTTGCCGATCTGCTATTAATGTTTATCTATCTCGAAGTGTTGGCCATGGTGGCCATCTATATTGAGTCGGGAAAACTTCCGGTCAGAATGCCACTCTACATTGCCATTGTGGCATTAGCCCGGTATATGATTTTAGATATGAAGAACCTCGACACCACCCGAATTCTCGGTATTGGCGGCGCGATTTTAGTCATCGCTGTCGCCATTTTGGTCATTCGTTTTGGTCACTGCAAATTCTCTTATAAAGAAGAACATAAAAAACAGCCGTAACCGTCTCTCTACTCAAGGAGTTATCTATGCACGCAACAGTCAGGTGGGAAGAGGGTGTCCGCTTTCGCGGAGAGTCAGCAAGCGGGCATCAGGTGATTATGGATGGGGCACCCGAGGCGGGGGGAGATAACCGTGGTATGCGCCCGATGGAGATGGTACTGCTCGGCATGGGGGGCTGCAGCAGCTTCGATGTCATCCATATTCTCAAAAAATCACGACAGCAGGTCACTGATTGCGAACTACAACTAGAGGCTGAACGTGCCGACAGCGACCCGAAGGTTTTTACCCGCATTCATCTGCACTTTATCGTCAGTGGTCGGCAGTTGGAGCCCTCACGGGTGGCAAAGGCCGTTGAACTCTCCGCAGAGAAGTACTGCTCCGCCTCGATTATGCTTAGTCGTGGCGGCGTGGCAATATCCCATGATTTTGAGATTATTAACGTTAGCTAAAGATTACTGCGCGTCCGGCAACGCCCGGCACAACAGGGAGACCGGATGCAGTACCGGCAAATGGCTTAACCCCGCATAAAGATGAAGCTGACAACCCAAATTCGGGGTCACCACGAGATCTGGCGCCAGTTGCTGGATCTCCTCAATATAAGGGGCACGATAGAGAGCCGCCGCTTGCGGATCGGTCAACATAAAGCTACCTGCCGCACCGCAACAGTAACGACTTGCACTTAATGGCAACAGGGTGATCGCGGGGATCTGCGCCAGCAGGCGATAGATTAGGAGACTATTTTTCAGCAGGTTACGACTGCTGCAGGGTTCATGCACCGCAACCCGCAACGCCGTTGGCTGCAATTTCAACGGTGCTAAATCGATATTGGCAAAATAGCTAATGAGGTCTTGTAAGGGAAACTCGTGCTGCAACTGCCGATATTGACCATGACATCCCCCCACACTATAAAGAACTGATTCGATCTTTTGCGCAGCACCCTCGACAACTAACTGTTGACGTAATGCCGCCAGCATCTGCGCCGCCTGTGCTGCTTCGCCATTATGCTGATGCAGGGCGCCACAACATTGCGCTGGCGGCAGGATCACCTGCCGCCCCAGACGGGTTAATAGCGTCACACTATCATGCAGTGTCTGCTGTTCAAAAGCATCACCCATGCAACCGCGCAGCAGCACCACCCGCCCGCCACTGGCACCGATAGCGGGATAGTTCGCCTGCAATACCGCCTCCCCCGCAACCGGGATCTGCTGATGCCGTAGGGCAATGGCTGACGGCAAACGTACCTGCAACCACTGATAAACAGCAGAGCGACGATAGCGCCCACCCCAACGTGCCAGCCGTTGCATCACCCTTGGCTGGCGAACGCCTGCCAATAAACCTCGCAATAACCACGGTCGGCTCTTTTTCCCGCTACGCACCAGCGCACTGCGCAGGGTGTCCAGTAACATCGCATAGGGAACCTGCGAGGGACAAAACGCTTCGCAATTACCACAGAGAAGACAGTTATCCAGAGGTTTAATTGCGGCGCTGCTCACCTCAATCTGCCCGCTTAACAGTGCCTGAATTAAGGTGACACGACCACGCGGTGACTCACCTTCACAACGTGACCGCTGATAGGTCGGACAATAGGGGAGGCAGAGGCCACACAGCACACAGCGATCTGATCCGGCTAACAGCTGCTGCCGCTGCTTTGTATTAAGCGCAATGCGACTCATGCGACAACATCCGCTTCACGTAGGGAAGCAGTAAATAGGCAGGAAAGGAGAGGAAAAAAGTGAGCAAAAAGTAGTCGGCATAACCCATGCTGCTGGCACCAAAGCCCCCCGCCCAACCCGCAAGGGAGCGACTCAGCGCAAAAACAGAGCTTAATATCGCATACTCCGTCGCCGCACACTGACGATTGACAATCGCCATTAAGAACGCAAGAAAAGCTGCCGTGCCTAAGCCACCGGTAAAGGATTCGATACCGCTAACGCTATAGATAAGAGCCATCTGGGTTAGCGGAATGGTGGCGTCTGCCGCCGCTAAGGTGACATTGGCTGCCGCATAGGCATAGCCCAAATTTGAAAATGCCTGCGCCAGCCCCAACAGCCAGAGCGCGTGAAAAATACCGATACGATCGGTTATCCAGCCACCGACAATCCCCCCGATAATCGAGAGCACCAGACCGATATTCACGGAAACCAGTCCAATTTGACTGGCGCTAAAGCCGGCATCCACCCAAAAGGGTTTAATCATAAAGCCCATGGCGCTATCACCTAACTTAAAGGTGAGTATAAACAGCACCACTGGAAGCATCAGCGGCCGCCCCACGAGATGAAAGAGCGCGCCAAACATCGGCCCGCGTTGCAGCTGTTGCAGTCCGCTCGCCGCTGCCTGTTGACGCTGCCGCCTATAGCGCATCAAACTGAGCAGCAGTGGCAGTGCCGCCACCGCTGCGGCTGCCCACCAAAAGCCGGGCAGATCGCCACTCCAGTGCACCTTGCTATCGGCAAGCCAGAGTGCCCCCAACAGAAAAACCAGCACCAGCGCCAACCCCAGAGGTTGGGCAAAAAGACGCAACAGCTCTCCCTTTAAGGTGAGATCATCACCCGTGACCTGACGCAGCGCTGTCAGCGGTCTCTCTTTGGGTGCTTTTAACGCAACAAAAGCAAGGAGAATAAAAAGCAGTGCCGCCGCCGCAAAGGTCAGATGCCAGCCCAGGTAGTCACTTAAAACCAGTAGAAATCCTGCCGCGAGCATTCCCACACGATAAAAACCGATGCGTAACCCATTGGCCAAACCATACTCATGGCGATTGAGCATCTCAATGGTATAACCATCAACCGCAATATCGTGGGTCGCCGAAAAGAGGGTGAAGAGGCCAATCGTTAACCAGACCCAACTACTAAATCCGGCATTCATAGCAAAGAGGAGCATCACCCCCCCCATAAGCAGATCAACCACCGCCATCCAGCGGCGATGGTGGCGATAGTGATCAATTGCCGGGGCCCAGATAAATTTTAAGGTCCACGCCAGCCCAAGCAGACTCATAAAACCGATCTGCCAGAGCTCGACCCCCTGCTGACGAAAGAGCACGGGGAAAAGATCGTAAAAGATCCCCAGGGGAAAACCTTCTGCAAAATAGAGAATCCCAACCCAAAAGAGCTTGTTACGCAACAGCATTGAGGATGGTTCAGAAGCGGACAATAGAGAGCTCAACAGGGGGGATTTAGCTGTAAAAAATAGATTAAAAGGCGACGGTGTGAAGGTCGCTATCATACACCCAAAGCGCTACAATCCCGCCCGCTATGATGATTGAAATCTCATTTTTTGCCGCCCTGCTGGTCGGGCTGCTTGGGGGTGTACACTGTGTCGGGATGTGCGGTGGCTTGGTGGTCACCTTAGGGTTGGGCACCAGAAGAACAATACCACCACTGCCCCTGCTGCTCGCCTACAATGCCGGACGCCTGCTCAGTTACACCCTTGCCGGTGGCATCGCCGGTGCCTTGGGAAGTGCCGCGCTGTCACTGGGCGGGGTACAGGAGATCCGTGCCACCGCTGCGCTGCTTGCTGGGGGGGTGATGCTGGCTATTGGCCTCTATCTGGCGGGGTGGTTATCGCTATTAACCCGAATTGAGCGCCTCGGTGCCCACCTCTGGCAACATATCGCCCCAATAGCGCAACGACTGCTGCCGGTACAATCACCGCCGCAGGCACTACTGTTGGGACTACTGTGGGGCTGGCTCCCCTGCGGACTGGTCTATAGTGTCCTACTCTGGAGTTTTAGCAGCGGTAGCGCCCTGCAGGGAGCATGGCTGCTGCTCGGTTTTGGCTTGGGTACACTGCCCAACCTGCTGCTCATGGGTTTTGCCGCTACCGCCCTGCAAAAATTTGTGCAACGCAAACGGGTACGGCAATTGGCAGGCGTGTCGGTCATGCTGCTGGGCGCGCTCTCGATCTGGCAGGCGCTAAACCTGTAATATGGTAATGCGAACTACGGACTGATCCCTACTGGCTATGAATCAGTTTGTAGATGGTGGTAATCTCGTCATACTGCTTTTTCATCTCAATCGCCTCGGTCTTTATCTCCCCCATACGCTGCTCCAGCGTCTCCTGTGACTCACTCACCTTGCGCAGATTCTCAAGACGACTGTCCATCTCCGCCTTGCGCTCACTAATATGTTTTACCAGCGGCGTCAGTACCGATTTTCGCCACACCTCTGCATCACGATGTGCCTTGAAAAAGAGGTTACGCGCATGGCTTACCAGAGAGATAAAAAACTTCTTCACCACAAAGGATTGTTCGGTCATCGTGGTTACCGGACTATTACGAAAATCTTCCGCCTCCTGATAGAGTCTATCCATCTCTTTGGTGTACTCAGCAACCGTAAAGAGTACCGGCTCAATATCAGGAATATCGTGTTCGGCATTGAATTTGTGATAAACCGTTGAGACCAGACGGTTCAGCTGCTCGGTGTACTCATTTAGCTGGGTAAAACGATCGTTTATCCCTTCAAAAAAGGTTTTCATCCCCCTCTTTAAACCTGCCGTCGTCCAGGTACCGGTCATCGCCTCACGACTGCTGTTCACCAGCTCATCAAGTTTGGTTAAATCAAGCAGCCGCAGCAGCTCTTTACTCTGATCCGAAAGGAGTTTTTTATTGGCATTAAAAGCCTCAACACTTTTATGGTACTCCACCTGCTCCTCACGGGTGGTCACCATTAAATGTTCAATCACATCACGGTTTTTTCCGGTTAAGCCGCCCAACTCCTCCATTTGCGCCTTTGCTGAACGCAGGCGATTAATAACGATGGCGTGCGACTCTTTAATCATACCGCCAATCTCACCCTTGACATGCTGGCTAACCATCTGCTGCTGACTCGGGATAATGTCATTGGCAAGAATACTCTCCAGTGTCAGAATATTGCTGCGTTGCAACACCTCATGATTATGGCGAATTTTTGCCAACAACCCCTTTTGCGCCGAAACCGGAATGACATTTTCAACCGGAATACCCAACATCTCCGATGCTTTACGACACTGCACCTGCACGGTGGCATCAATTGTTTCGGCCGATTTCAGATCATCCCAGAGGGTATCGATTTTGTTTAGCACCACAATCAACCCCTTTTGATGGTTGTTGCGCAACGGCTTAACATTCAGGTTCCACATATCGAGATCTGATTTAGTCACCCCGGTATCTGCGGACATGACAAAGATCACCCCCTGGGCATTGGGCAGCATATTGAGCGTTAACTCAGGCTCGGTTCCCACCGCATTGAGTCCCGGGGTATCGAGAATGACCAAACCCTGCTTTAACAGGGGGTGCGGAAAACTGATAATCGCATGACGCCAGACGGGAATATCAATCCGCTCAGGCAACACGCCGTCGCGACTGAAAAATTCGCGATCTGCATCACTAAACAGCCCTAACTCCCGCGCCTCGTCTATCGTCACCGACTTGGTTTTTACGATTTCGGAAAATGCCTCGGACATACTGTTGCCATCATCCAGATCAAGCGGCAGTGATGACCACTGCACCGGCTCGCGCTTGTAGTCGGAGAGTGAGCGCTCCTGCAGTCGGGTTTCAATCGGTAACAGACGAATATAAGCATTTTTACTTTTTTCGTCATAAAGAAGCTCTGTCGGACACATCGTGGTGCGTCCTGCCTCGGAGGGGAGCAGGCGGCGATCAAACTCTGAGAAGAAGATCGCGTTAATGAGCTCAGTCTTGCCGCGCGCAAACTCGGCGACAAAGGCGATGGTTAGTTTTTCAGCTTTAAGCGTCGTGAGAATATCACCTATACGCTGTTCATCCTCAACATCACCCATGCCCGTTAGCGTCAACCACTGCTGATAACGCTCGATACCCGCAGTAAGTCCCTCTCTCCAGCGGCCATAGGCCTGCATCTGTTCTGAAAATCGTGCGGATGTTGTCACTCTATTAGTCCCAGCTATGGTTATATTGTCTTTAGGCGCTAACATAGCTACACCCTCTTCTGGGGTCAAGCGTTAGACACCACTAATTTACGCCTGATTAACATCTTGAACCATCACCACGGGCGAGAGTTAACCGATTTACACCGATTCTTTAAGTTTTTTAAGGCAAACCAGCTTTACCGTCTGGCATTCAGGTTTTGCTGGCACCACGATCGCTTGCCCGGTCGCGGGATTATGCCCGATGCGCTCAGGTTTCGCTGGTTTCGCAACACGCTTTATTTTGACTCCGATATCGGGAATGGTAAACTCACCGGAACCACCCGTGCGCATATGGCCATGGATAAGTTCATTCAGACCCGAAAAGAGCGCTTCAACCTCTTTAGTGCGTAAATTACACATCGCAGCCAAAGTGGCTATCACCTGGATGCGGTTCTGTTTCGTTGAGATTGCCGGAGAAGAGGGCAAATTACAGATGCGTGCGAGCATTTCAGCTGCTGGAAGCGTTATCTCATCGGTTACATTACTATCCATCATGTGAACACCACTTTGTTATGTTGGTAAAAAACAGGTTAATATCTGGATAAAACATCCGTATCACCAATTATTACCTTCTTATGCTAAAAATACAAAATAAATTATTATACAGATGCAAGTTATTCCTATTTCAAGTCACACCAAGCAGTGCCGTTCGCAGCAATCGGGGGAGTTCACTTGGTTAAAATAATCTCCTTTCATCCGCAGCAGCAGGGCTTGCACAATATCACTGCAGAAATTAACCGCGTGGTCATCGCTTCGGGGCTATCCAGTGGTATTTGTCACCTAATGATTCGCCACACCTCTGCCAGCCTGACCATTTCTGAAAACGCCGACCCGACCGCTCGTGCTGATCTCGAGCGCTTTTTAGCGCGCCTCGTCCCTGAAAATGACCCGCTTTACCGCCACACCCTGGAGGGTAGCGATGATATGCCAGCGCACATTAAATCGGTGCTGACGGCGACAACCCTTGCGATTCCCGTGCTCAATGGCACACTGGCGCTGGGTACTTGGCAGGGAATTTACCTTTGGGAGCACCGCCATCATCCCTCCACGCGTGAAGTGGTTATCCATCTTGGTGAGTAGCCGCGCCATCAGGAGGCTCCTATGCAGGAGGTAATCATCATTGCCACGCTGCTTGCGGTGGCGGGTGTCGTCTGGGGAGAGCTGCAACCACTGGGTCTCTCCGGTGAGACCCTGCGTCAATCACTCACCTCGCTGGTTTATATTCTGCTGCTGCCTGCACTGGTGATTGATGTCATCTGGTCGGCACCGCTCTCCGTCGCGACGCTGCAAGTGGTCGCCCTTGCCACCCTAGGGGTTTTCACCGGTGCCTTAATTGCCTATATGGGCTATCAACTGCTGCCGCGACGCTGGCGCTTGGCACCCGCAGCCTTGGGCTCGGTAGTACTCGCTGCCGCCTTTCCCAACGCCCCCTACTTAGGACTGCCGGTACTTGAGAGCGTTCTTGGCAGTGACGCCCGCGCCATTGCCATTCAGTATGATCTGATGGCCTGCACCCCCCTGCTGCTCACTGTCGGCGTCCTTTTTGCCGCCCATTGTGGCAGCGGTCAGCTAACGACACCACTATGGCGACAACTGCTCAAAGTGCCACCGCTCTGGGCGCTGCTTGTCGGTATGACACTTAACCTCTTGGATATTCCCAAAACCGCACTGCCGGAGCGCCTCCTTTCGATGCTGGGCAATGGGGTGATACCACTAATGCTCATCTCGCTGGGACTTAGCCTGCGATGGCAAGCAGGCTGGCTGCGTGACAGTAAAGTGGTGATTCCCGTAGTCATGATTCAACTGCTGATCACTCCCGCCATCATCTGGTTTTGCGCCCAACTGCTGCATCTTGATCGTTTTCTCTTTACTGCGGTGGTGCTTGAGGCCGCCATGCCGAGCATGGTACTGGGGCTGGTGATTGCCGACCGCTACCGTCTTGATACCCATCTCTATGCCATCGCCGTCACCCTGACCATGGTAGTATCCCTCTTCACCCTCCCTCTCTGGCTGACACTTATCGAGAACCGTTTCCTATGATCGCAACAACAACCTTGTCAATCACCCGCCTGAGCCAAAACTCTGTTTTTCATAAATTTGTTTTTCATAAAATAGTGCTGTTGTTCCTGCTCACCTTTATCGCCACCACGCTATCCGCCGCCGCAACAGGTAGTGATAATAAGGAGAAACCCCCTGCAACGGAGAGTGCGCCTGACACAACCCGCTATCTTTACGTGCCGGAGATTGTTGCGGTTGAACTTCGTTCAGCGCCCGAGAAGAAGGCAAAAACAGTTCAGGTAATGACCACCGGCGACCGCCTTATCCTGCTTGCTGAAAAGAAGGGCTACTATCAAGTTGAACACGCTTCAGGAAAAAAAGGGTGGGTAGCCAAAGAGAAGTTACAGAGCGAGCCGACTGCCCGTTTTCAGCTTGCCGATATGCAGCGCCAGCTGGAGGAGATTAAATTTGCCGAGCAGAGCGCTGAAAGCCGTTGTGAACGCCGCATTGCCGCAACCATGGAGGGGGGCGAAGTCGCCTGTGATCTGAAGCTCGACGACACCGATAACGAGCAGACGCAAAACAGTGAGATGCTTGCCGTGCTGGAGCAGACCAACCTTGAACTAGAAAAGCAGATTTACGAGTATCAGCAACAGATCGAGTCGCTGCAATCACCGCCACCGGTGAGTCGTACCCCGGAGCCGATCTGTGATAACCACTGGAGCGATCGCTTTACGCTCACGGAACAGACCGGTATTGTCATGGCCATCGTCATTCTGCTGCTGCTTATTGGCTCGATTCATGGGCGTCATCAGCTGCGTAAGAAAATTACCCGCCGCTTTGGAGGTCTCGATCTCTAATATTGCGCCACAACAGCCGCTGCCGCATCTATACCCTTTCTACTTGAAATTGCAGGGTCGTTGCACCAAAGGCAGGCTGCGCACGCTTCAGTCGCTCACCCCAATCACTTAGTCTATCTAAGCTCATGGGGATTCGCGACTTTGCCGCCTACCTGCATTTCCAAGTAGTTTGGGTATAATAAAAACAGGACTATTTTTTTGCCGCTGCTATGAGCAGTTGCCGGCAAGCTGCTACAATATTCGCCATGGAAGTTAACCAAGCAAATAAACGTCGGGGCATCTATCTGCTGCCCAACCTGTTTACCACCGCAGCGCTATTTAGTGGTTTCTATGCCATTATTGCGGCCTTTAACGGGCGTTTTGAGCCTGCGGTGATTGCCATTTTTGTGGCGATGATTCTCGATGGGGTCGATGGACGTGTGGCACGGCTGACCAATACGCAAAGCGCCTTTGGTGCCGAATATGACTCCCTTTCGGATATGGTCTCCTTTGGTCTTGCCCCGGCAATTCTTATCTACGCTTGGTCACTCAGCCACCTGGGTAAACTTGGCTGGATCGCCGCCTTCATCTATACCGCAGGCGCGGCGTTGCGCTTGGCGCGCTTTAACACCCAACTGGCTGAAGCAGATAAGCGTTTTTTTCAAGGACTTCCCAGTCCCGCCGCTGCTGCAATAATTGCCGGCATGGTATGGGTAAGTATTGATGCCGAGAAGCTCGGCGTTGATTTCCGCTGGTTGGCAATGCTGCTGACGCTCTTTACCGGCGTCCTAATGGTCAGTAATGTCCGTTTTTATAGTTTCAAAAAACTCGATTTACATGGTCGTGTCCCCTTTGTCGCCCTTCTGGCCATGGTACTTGTCTTTGTCCTTATCTCGTTACATCCACCACAAGTACTTTTTGCCACCTTTATTATCTATGCCCTCTCAGGGCCTGCAGTCACCATCTGGTTACTGCTGCGGCGCAAACGCCAACTACGGCATACCGGCTCCCACCCCCCGGCTCCTCCATCGCCACCCCCGACTTCACCCGCGTCCTAAACTCTGTCTGTTATGCAAAAAAGAGAGCTTCTGTTACTGCGACATGGTAAAGCGGTTGATGCACAACCACTCATCCTTGGTCATGATCACGATTTTCATCGCCCCCTTGAAACAGTTGGCAAGCGCGGCGCTGAACGCCTGGGTGTCTGGCTGCAACAACATCATGCCCTGCCACAACGGGTCTATGCCTCACCTGCCCTGCGCACAAAAAACACCGCCGAACGTCTTTGTAAAGTGATTGGCACGCCAATCACCGCCATTGAACTGCGTCAGGAGCTCTATAACGCCAGCACCTCCACCCTGTGGAATTTTGTCCAGGCGCTGCCGCCTAGCCTCTATCGCATTCTGATTGTCGGCCATAACCCTGCCATTGAAGCATTGGGCAAACGTCTTAGCGGTTATCCACTGCCCCACATCAGCCCTGGAACACTGATCCATCTCACCAGCGATACCACTTGGAGCGATATCACGCCAGGTCGCTGCCCCCTGCACGCCTACGTCACCGTTGATGACCTGCCCAAAGCGTTTCCCTACCCCGATCCTGACAGCAGTGAGCTGCGCCAACGCCCCCCCTACTTCTACTGCCAGTCCTCCCTGCTGCCCTACCGCTGGCAAAATGGCAAGCTGCAAATTCTTATCTGCCGCTCCAGCCGCGACCACCACTGGGTCATTCCCAAGGGGGTGAAAGAGCCGCATCTGAATGCCATCAGCTCAGCAGAGAAGGAGGCCTTTGAGGAGGCCGGGATACATGGCCGCGTAGACCCTAAGCCGATTGGTATCTATCAGTATCAAAAGTGGGATGGCTGCTGTTCGGTTGAACTTTTTGCCATGGAGGTGACCGAAGAGCTGCCCGATGAGTTGTGGCAGGAGTCGCATCGCGGACGGCGCTGGGTGGCCGCCAAAGAGGCCATTGAACTGCTCGGCAAGCCAGCTCTACGGCCACTGGTGGAGGCGTTTTGCCAGCGGATGCTCTCCAAGCAGCCTCTCACCGACCAAAAACAGTGACAAATTCATTAAAATTACAGGCACACTGACTAACCATCCCTGCCAACCACTAAACTATTTCGCCACATTCCCTAACCCCCTTTGCCCTACCCACCCGCTCTATAAGGAGAGAATTCATGACTGAAAAGGATATGACCCGATTACCGGATCTCACCCGCACTGGTGTCGGCACCGGCGCCCTGCGTAGTCGCCGCCCGATTTATCAGGATTCAATTCCCCCCTGTAATGACGCCTGCCCGGCCGGTGAAAATATTCAGGCATGGCTAGATTTGGCGCAGGCGGGTCGCTACGAGGATGCGTGGCAAAAACTGATTGAAGAGAACCCGATGCCCGCCGTGCATGGCCGAGTTTGCTATCACCCCTGCGAAAATAGTTGTAATCGTAACTTTACCGATACCAGCGTCAGCATTCACGCTGTCGAGCGTTTTCTTGGTGATCTGGCGCTCAGTCACGGTTGGGAACCCCGCTTTACCGCCCCCGCAGAGGGTCGTCATGTGCTTGTCGTGGGTGCAGGCCCAAGCGGCCTTTCCGCCGCCTACCACCTCACCCGCTTGGGTCACCAGGTTGAAATTTATGAAGCCGGCGACATGGCTGGCGGGATGATTAACTACGGCATTCCCGCCTACCGCATGCCGCGTGCCGAGTTACAGGCAGAGATTCAGCGAATTGAGAAGATCGGCGTAAAAATTCATCTTAATCGTCGTGTGGAGGATCTCCAGGCTGAGATGGATGCCGGTAACTTTCACGCTGCCTTTGTCGCCATCGGCGCGCACATTAGCAAAAAAGTCGATATTCCAACCCGCGACGCCAGCCGCATGCTCGACGCCGTCAGCTACTTAAGCCAAGCCAACAGTGACTCGCCACCCCTTCTCGGGCGCAAGGTTTCGGTCTATGGTGGCGGCAATACCGCCATGGATGCAGCCCGCACTGCACGCCGTTTAGGTGCCGAAGAGGTGGTGGTTATCTATCGCCGCGACCGCCAAAGCATGCCAGCCCACGCCTTTGAGGTACAGGAGGCCCTCGATGAGGGGGTGGAGATTAAATGGCTGCATACTATTAGCGAAGTCGGCGAAGGCGATCTGCAGATTGAGGTGATGGAGCTGGATGAGCAGGGGCAACCCATACCCACCGGCCGTTTTGAGACCCTAAGCAGTGATGCGGTCATTCTTGCCGTTGGTCAGGAGAGCGATACGGGTTTACTAAAGGGGATCCCTGGGATCTCCTTTAAGCGCGATGGCACAGTCATTGTCGGTGAAGATATGATGACCGGTGCCGATGGCATCTTTGCAGGGGGGGACACGGTGCCCGGCGATCGTTCGGTCACCATCGCCACCGGCCACGGCAAGCGTGCTGCGCGCTACATTGACGGCTATCTGCGTGGTACCCCCTTTAGCTATCCCAAACGCCATCCACTGGTTGATCACACCATGCTCCACCTCTGGTACCGTAGTGCCGCACCACAAAGTGAGCAACCCTACTTAAGCAGTGAACTGCGTACTGAAAGTTTTGACGAAATCGTTCATGGCCTGAGCGAGCCGGAAGCCCTCTTTGAGGCACGTCGTTGCCTCTCCTGCGGTAACTGCTTCGAGTGCGACGGCTGTTTTGGTGCCTGTCCCGAAAAGGCGGTGGTCAAACTCGGTACAGGGCAGCGCTACCTTTTTGATTACGATCGCTGTACCGGCTGCGCTGTCTGTTATCAGCAGTGTCCCTGCCATGCCATTGAAATGATCCCCGAACCTGTACAACAAGGAGAAGCTCACCATGGGTAAATCGAACCGTGTCGCCACTATAGATGGAAATGAGGCGGTTGCCTACGTTGCCTACCGGGTGAGCGAAGTCTGCTCTATCTATCCCATCACCCCCTCAACCACCATGGCAGAGCTTGCGGATCAGTGGGCCTCCAAAGGGGTACGCAATATCTGGGGGCAGGTGCCTGATGTATTTGAGATGCAGAGTGAAGGGGGGGCCGCCGGTACCCTGCACGGTTCGCTGCAAACTGGCGCACTCACCACCACCTTTACCGCCTCCCAGGGGTTGATGTTAATGCTCCCCAATATGTACAAAATTGCCGGTGAACTCACCCCGGCAGTCTTTCATGTTGCAGCGCGTTCACTCGCCACCCAGGCACTCTCCATTTTTGGTGACCATCAGGATGTGATGGCGGCGCGCACCACTGGCTTTGCGGAGATCTCCTCGGCATCGGTACAAGAAGCGCACGATATCGCCCTCATTAGCCATGCCGCTACCCTCAAGGCACGGCTGCCGTTTATCCACTTTTTTGACGGTTTTCGCACCTCCCATGAGGTCAACAAGCTCACCCTGTTAAGCGATGAGCAGATCCGCGCAATGATTAAAGAAGATCTCGTGCGCGCGCACCGTAAACGTGCGCTTAACCCCAATAACCCCTTTATTCGCGGCACCGCGCAAAACCCCGATGTCTATTTCCAGGGACGCGAAACCGCAAACCCCTTCTACCGCGATGCGCCGGGAATCGTCGCTGCGACCATGGATGAGTTCGCCACCCTCACCGGCCGCGAATACCATCTTTTTGAATATAGCGGTGCCCCCGATGCCGAAAAAGTGATTATCGTCATGGGCTCAGGTTTTGAAACGGTCGCCACGACACTTGAGGTGCTAAACCGCGAGGGGGCGAAGCTCGGGGTTATCTATCCGCGCCTCTTCCGTCCCTTCTCGGCAGAGCACTTTATTCAGGCACTGCCTGCCAGCGTGCGGGCGATTGCTGTGCTGGATCGCACCAAAGAGGCGGCAGCCAGTGGCGAGCCGCTCTATCAGGATGTACTCACCTGCCTCTACAACGCCTTTAGCAATGGTCAAATTAGCAGCCTGCCTCGGGTGATTGGCGGGCGTTACGGCCTCTCCTCAAAAGAGTTTACCCCCGCGATGGTCAAAGGGATATTTGACGAACTCGACAAGCCGCAACCCAAAAACAGTTTTACCATCGGCATTATTGACGATGTCACCATGACCAGCCTCGACTACGATAGCGCCTTTAATATCGAAACCCCCGAAGTCACCCGCGCCCTCTTCTATGGTCTGGGTGCCGATGGTACGGTGGGCGCCAATAAGAACAGTATTAAGATTATTGGTGAAAATACGCCACTCTACGCGCAGGGCTATTTTGTTTACGACTCAAAAAAATCGGGCTCGCAAACGATCTCCCATCTGCGCTTCGGCCCAGATCCGATTCGCGCCCCCTACCTTATTCATCAGGCGCAGTTTATCGCCTGCCATATGTTTAATTTTGTCGAGAAGAGCAACATTCTTGAACAGGCAGCCACCGGAGCCGTCTTCCTGCTCAATGCCCCCTACAGCGCCGATACGGTCTGGGACAAACTGCCGCAGCCGATTCAACAGAGCATTATTAGCCGCGAAATTAAGCTCTATGTCATTGATGCCGATGCGGTTGCCGCCAAAACAGGCATGGGGCGTCGCATTAATACCATTATGCAGACCTGTTTCTTTGCCCTCTCGGGCGTCCTGCCACGGGATGAGGCGATTGCCAAAATCAAGCAGGCAATTGAGAAGACCTACTTCCGCAAGGGTGCGGATGTCGTGAAAAAGAACTTTGAAGCGGTTGATGCGACGCTGGAGAACCTCTATCAGGTTGCCATACCGCAGCAGGTAAGCAGTCAGATCCAGCTTAATCAGGTGGTTAGCGCCAAAGCGCCCGCCTTTGTTCAGGAGGTTACCGCGATGATGATGGCGGGTAAGGGTGACCTGCTCCCGGTTAGTAAAATCCCCATTGACGGCACCTATCCCAGCGGCACGACCCAGTGGGAGAAGCGCAACATCTCTGACGATATCGCCGTCTGGCATCCAGAGCTCTGCATTCAGTGCGGTAACTGTGGGTTTATCTGCCCCCACGGCGTCATTCGCGCCAGCTTCTACCACGAAGATTGCCTCGCCAATGCCCCGGCCGACTTTCCCTCGGCAACCATTAGCGCCCGTGGTTTCCCTGAAACCCGCTACACCCTGCAGGTCTATCTTGAGGATTGCACCGGCTGTAACCTCTGTCATGAGGTCTGTCCGGTGACCGTCGCCGACAAACCCAATTTACGGGCGATTAACCTTGAGGCGAAAGCACCGATTCTGCAACAGGGTCGCAGCCATGTCGAATTCTTTGAATCGCTGCCACATATGCCACGCGCCCGCATCGACTTCTCTTCAGTCCGCGGAACACAGTTTCTCCGGCCACTCTTTGAGTTTTCCGGTGCCTGTAGCGGTTGCGGTGAAACACCCTATGTCAAACTCTTAAGTCAGCTTTTTGGACCCCGTCTGCTGGTGGCCAACGCCACCGGCTGCTCCTCAATCTATGGCGGCAACCTTCCCACCACACCATGGACGAAAGATGACTTTGGTCACGGCCCCGCCTGGTCGAACTCACTCTTTGAGGATAATGCCGAATTTGGCCTAGGGATGCGGATCGCTGCGGATCACCAGACCAATATGGCGCGCGAGATCCTAAGTGAGATGAGCGATCGCTGCGACAAAACCTTTATTAACGAAATTCTTGAATCAAAACAGATTATTGGCGCCGATATTCGCAAACAGCGGGAGCGCGTCGAAGAGCTGAAATCGCGCCTTGCAAAGATGCAGGATGATCGCGCCGGTGAACTGTTAGCCGTTGCCGACTATCTAGTGCGCCGGAGCGTCTGGCTGGTTGGTGGTGACGGTTGGGCCTATGATATTGGCTCCGGCGGTCTTGACCATGTCCTCGCTTCAGGTCGTAACGTCAATATTCTTGTTCTTGATACCGAGGTTTACTCCAACACTGGTGGACAGATGTCAAAAGCAACGCCGCTCGCGGCCTCTGCCAAATTTGCCACCGCTGGTAAACGCGTCGGCAACAAGGATCTGGCGCTACAGGCGATCTCCTACGGTAATGTCTATGTTGCGCGTGTCGCCATGGGTGCCAATCCGCAACAGACGCTGCTCGCCATGCGGGAAGCGGAAGAGTATCAGGGACCTTCACTGATTCTTGCCTATAGCCACTGTATTGCCCATGGCATCGATCTGAGCAAGGGCGTTGAACAGCAGAAGCTGGCCGTCGCCAGTGGCTACTGGCCGCTGCTACGCTACAATCCGGAGCTGCGCAAAGTAGGCAAACGTCCCTTCATTCTCGACTCACCCCGCCCGACCATTAAACTCGCAACCTACGCCTACAACGAGATGCGTTACAAAATTCTGCAAAAGACCAACCCTGAAGAGGCAAAACACCTCATGGAGATTGCTCAGGAGTTAGTCGATCTGCGTTGGGAAAACTACGAATATATGGCGCAACAGCAGCCAGCGAAGTTCCATCCCGTCGCCTAGCATCCATCATGCAGGTTCTGCTCACCGGCAGCAGCGGATTTATAGGCCAACGCCTGCAAACCGCGCTGCTGGCGCATCCACCCTGGGGCGAACAACTCACCCAGTTGCGCACCCTGTCACGCAACCCCTTGCCTCTGCCAAATCCAGAGGCAAGGCTCGACCCACGTCAAGGGGATCTAACCCGACTTGGCGATAGTGATGGCCTTCAACTCGCTGAATCACTTTGTCAGGGGGTCGAAACCCTTTTTCATCTCGCCGCCTATACCCATGACACGGATGGCAATCATCCTGACTTGGCGGCCCGCTACCAGCAACTAAATGTGACCGCTACCGCACGACTTGGCGATGCCGCAGTTGCCGCAGGGGTGAAACGCTTTATTTTTGTTAGTAGCGTCAAAGCCGGCGGTAGCGCCCCCGATGGGATCTGCCTTGACGAAAAGAGCCAGCGACCGCCTGATGGCCTCTATGGCAAAACCAAGCGTGAAGCCGAAGAGTACCTGCTTCACCTTGCCAGCCGTAGCAACATGGAGGTGGTGATTATCCGTCCCGCACTGGTCTATGGCACGGGCATGAAGGGAAATCTGCGTCTGCTGTTCACTGCGATTCAACGTGGTCTGATGCCACCACTACCAGAAACTGGCAATCGCCGCTCGATGATCGCTCTGGATGATTTAGTCAATCTCCTGCTGCTTGGCGCAAGCCACCCCGCTGCTGCTAATCAAATCTATAACGCTACCGACGGTATCGCCTACTCCAGCCGTACCATCTATCTTAGTATGTGTCATGCCGCCGGGCGCTCCCCGTATCCGGGGCTCCCCGTCACTCTCTTTGCAGTCGCCGCAGGGTGCGGTGAGTTGTTAAAAAAATGGCTTCCCGTCCCCTTCGACCATCACCGCTATCATAAACTGCTTGGTAACGACTGTTTTTCCAGTGAAAAAGCAGAACGACAACTTGGTTTTAAGGCA
>JADGBN010000099.1 GCA_015231435.1 Gammaproteobacteria bacterium | reverse complement strand
TGTCAGCACAAAGAGTATTAGCAGGCTAATCACCAAAACCGCACCCTGTTGTTTATGTTCGCTTCTATTCATCGCACTCCCCCCTACATCATGTTATTACGTACAAGAATGGTTTTGGTAAAAACCCGACGCCGCTGTAACAGATTGGTTGCAGGGGTGATCGGTGGTGCATTGAGTAAAACATATTGATTGACATCCGGCGTTGAGGCGACTTCATCAATGGAGGTCACCAGCAACGCGACGCGAATGGAAACCACCCGTGTCCAGTCAGTCACCGCCGCAGGAGCGCGATATAAATCAGCAATATTATCGTTGGTGGTATCCTCACCATAGAGGAGCTGCATATTCTCAACCCCCTCGGCAAGCGGTTGCGTGCCGCTATTCCCGGTGCACATGAGCGAACTCACACCGTTAGAGAGTGCAATAAAAAAAAGATTGGTTGCTGCAGCACCACCAGTATTTACCCCCAGACAATCGGTAGCAGAGAGCGAAGTCACGGTAATTGAATCGCTGTTATTATTATCCGTTGTCGCGGTAATCGCTTGGGCAATCGTGCCGGTGCTGTTATCAAAACCGGCCATCATTAAGTTTTCTGTAAGCACGTAGGAGGCAATACGGGCATTTTCATAAAGGGTAGAGAACCCTGTCTGGGTGTTGTTACTTAACTTGGTATTCAAAAAGATCTGAAGAATTCCCCCCACCACGAGAACACCCAGCGTCAGCGCGACCATCATCTCAACCAGCGTCAAACCTCGCTGCTGTTTTGTAATTTGCACTTCTGGCTTCATTTCAGAGCACCACATTATAACGAACCAATTGTATGGTGGATGGCGCGACAACCGCAGTCCCGGCACAATCAACCGCACTGCCACCCACTACCCCCGACTCCTGCCAGCTAACACAAATTGTATGAACCGACCCGGCTGTACAGGTCGCTGCATCTGCCCCGGAGCTGTCAGCACAGGTCACCGCGACAACCGCGCTCGCCGGTAGCTGCGTTCTAATCCCATTTGCCCGTGGCAAAGCCCCGTTTCTAGTTCCAAAAAACCAGGTGTTCATATCGTATGCAGCCATCTGTGCGGGCGTACAGATGATGCCCGCCGTATTAATAACACCATTATAATAATCCTGACACTCGTTTATCGCCGCAATCACACTAGCGCCGTTCAAGGCAGCAATATATTGTCCCGCCTGCGCAGCCGTTGGGTTTGCCTGCATTCTTTCAATTAAATCATCAATTAACAGATTGACCTGAGTTCGGTTACCACTGCTGTTCACCCCATGCAGCCCGTTAAGCTGCAACGCCGCAATCCCCAGCATGCCAATGGATGAAATCGCAATCGCTACCATAATCTCGATTATCGTAAAACCTGCCGATTCTCTTCTCATGTTCCGCACCCTGTTCACCTTAGCGTTATCTTATTCATCATGGACAGACGATGTTGCCACCACCATCCTCAACAATCGTGTCTGCATCAGCACCGTCACTCGCGTTACGCACTCTTCCTGTCGCCGAAACGATTAACGCCGAGGCTGCCGACGCACCCCGTGCATCACACACCCGCAGGGTACCAGCATTTGCCGTCGACCCTCTGGCGTTATAGGTCACCTGATTGATCGTTGCACTGCGAATGGTCACGCCATTATTCAACGCCTGACTCATGGCAATAATTGCATCAGTTCCGTTAATCGTCGCGCTTGCATCGGCATCGGTGAAAACAATCCAGCCATTTTCCCAGTTACCGCCACAGGCGGCACCAGTCGTACTGCGACAGATGGTCACCGTCTGCATACGGCTAATCGCCTCGGAACGCGTTAGTTGTAGTGACGAAACCAGGCTGTTATGGGCATCGACCAAACGTCCGTTTTGAATCATGGTTAAAAAAGAGGGTACTGCAGCCGTGACAAAAATGCCTGCAATCACTAGGACAATCATTAACTCCAGCAGAGTGATCCCCCGCTGGATCTCCTCCACCGCACCTGCGTTTCTCCTGTTCATCAGTGACAGAACTCCTGAATCTCATCAACTATGCGATAGAGTTTAGCTGCGACTTGATGACTATGAAATGCCGTTTATCACCATACAACGACCGTTCAGCAGGAGAGACTTAAAAATCATTGAAAAAGCGACCACAGCCACCGAACCCGCATTTTCAAGAGTCACGGGGATAGCCATAACAACTCATACAAAGAGAGCAGACACCGCGAGAAGCAAGATTACCAACAGGGGGTGTTGGTGGTGGTTGCTACACCGCTAGCACTGTTAATTGACCACTTATCGCCATTCTGATTCACAATCAGAATTCTGCAATCGGTGTCATTTGCCAACTGACTCCCTAACGCGGTCGCCCTTCCCTCATAACTGACGGCGGTATTCACGCCACTTACGGTGACAGCATAATAACCATCTGCAGAGGTCGCTGCGATTCCCGCTGCGGCCATCTGTGCAGTGCCTGCATAAGTGGGATTATTGGCACGGTACTTCTCCTGTTTGGCCTGCAAATCCATGAGTGTCGCATGGGCATCGGCACGTCTGCTCTTGGTGATATAACTGTTATAGCTGGGAATCGCCACAGCCGCCAGAATTCCGGCAATTGCAATGACGACCATCAACTCAACCAAGGTAAATCCTGACTTATGCTGCTTATTCATAAACTCTCTCCAAAAATGGTAGTTAATAAAAACGACATACGGTAGCATTAAGGCGACAAGCGGTACAACCAGTATAGTGCAAAGTGCTAGAATAATTAAAAGAGTTATTAAGAGGAGGGGTGAGATGCAACGAATCATGTTTCAACAAGGTATAACCATCATCGAACTGATGGTAGTGGTTGCTATTCTGGGTATTTTAGCGACCATTGCTGCACCCTCGTTTACAGACTCACTCCAGCGCCAACGGCTTAAAGCTGCCGGAGAGAGTGTTTATGAGATGTTACGTCTGGGGCGTTCAGAATCAATCAAACGCAGCGCGGAAGTTAGATACAGCGTCACAACTGCTACCTGGTGCGCTGGTTTGCGCTCTGAAGCAGTCACCTGCGACTGTACAGAAACCGATGCGACTGCTGCAGATTACTGTGGTTTTTCTGATAACCCAATCACCCCGACCAGATGGATTCGTCAGGTTGTCGATGGCAGCCTCTATCCCGGAGTCACCATGACATCGGCAACAGCCCTTACGGGAACCTTCAACCCCATTAGGGGAACCGTTGGCGGAACGACGATTACCATGAGTAACGGCACCTACTCACTACAAGTCATCATGAGTTCACTCGGACGCGTACGCCTCTGTTCCAATGATACCATCTTGAATCTTCCTGCCTGCTGATCACGATTAGGAGACTATAATGAAAAAAAACGAGAACGGTCTGACACTAGTAGAGCTCATGATAGGCTTGGTGGTCGGTGCGGTTGTTGTTGGTGGTGCTGGCGCCATCTATGTCACCACCATTATTAGCAGCGGCAGCAACCTGACAACCAGCAAACTCAATCAAGAGCTTAGCGCCGTCATGCAACTAATGACCAACGATATCAGGCGCGCCGGATTTGGTGGCGACAGCTTTACCGCCATTAATATCAGTAACACCGGAAGCTGTGTTCAATACCGCTATGATCTCAACCTAAATGGTGCGGTCAATACCAGCAACCCTAATGAACAGTTTGGTTTTGGCCTGAATGGTGACGCCATCGCCATGAAAAAGAGCGCCACGGGCAATTGTGGCAGCTTTAATGCCCTCTACTGGGAAAATATCACCGATGATGATCTCATTGAAATAACCGCTGTGAACATCACTACTTCGGGGTCAACCTGTATCGATGCTTCCTTGAACTACAACTGGCGTAGTGGCGCTGAAACTGTTTTCCCCTGTCAGCCCACAGCTGTCAACTATTCGACTCGCCCCAACAACCTGCTGGTAGAGGCGCGTCAGCTCAACATAGACATTAGCGCCCGCCTTAAAGCTGACACCTCGGTCACTCGCAGCGCCTCAGCGCAGATAAAAATTCGTAACAACCGTACACTGGAGGCGCCATAATGAACGCTTGTCAAATCACCCCGTATCAACAGGAGCAAGGAGCAGCCACCCTCTTTTTTTCCATTATTATTCTGGGGCTGGTCACCTACGTCACCTTTTACAGCTCCAAAACCGTATTAATGGAGCAGAAGATTAGTGCCAATGAATATCGCGCTGAACAGGCTTTTGAGTCTGCCGAAGCAGGGTTACAGAGCCTGACCACCTTTCTCGCTTCAGCAACGCCAACCCAACTCAATCAGATCAACGCAGTCGCTACCACTGGGTCAACCATAACGGCCAATAGCGGTACGCCCCTAATTACCGTTCCTGCAACAATTCCAACCCCCACATTCCGTTTCTCTAATATGACGGTAGGTCCGCCCCTCATCCTAGATGCCACGATCACCGGCACCAGCGATGATAATATCGCCCAGCGAAGTATCTGTATTACTATCAGTGGTATTGACAATCTTCCCAATGTCCCCACCGCCCCGCTTATCAGTCGCGGTAGCGCCTTGGTTGTCGGTTCTGGCACCGTTCACAATCCTGAAGGGGAGATGACCATCTGGAGTGGTGGCGAGGTCGACCTAAGCTCATCGGGTACCATTGCCACGGAAACGGTCAATCAGACCGACGCCAACTACCCCAACTGTGTTGATTACAACCACGCCACCTACCCCTGCTCTGTCGTTGCCTCATCCCGCAAGGATAGCAAAAATATGGATATCATCGAATATGATGCTTCATTGGCAAATCTGAGCCAAGATGCATTTTTCGAGAACTTTTTTGGCGTAAGTCGCGAAGTTTACAAAGCGACCCGAGTCACCAAATACTTTGCCAATGAAGCAGCATTTGATCTCTCTAACGATGCCGACCTAACCGATGAGGTGATCTGGATTGAGGGAAATGTCGCCTCGATAGGAAACCGTAATATCGGCTGTACACTCCATGGCAGCGGAGCAACCCTAAATACGGTTGACACCTGTACCAGCTCTCCCCAACCGGCATCCATCTTTATTGTCAACGGCGATCTCGACCTTGGCGGCGGGAATGCTAATTTCTATGGACTTGTCTTTGTCACCGGCTCCGTCACCGCCGGGGGAAATAATCGTGTAGAGGGGACTGTCATCGCTTACCAAAATTCAGGAAGTGGCGGTAGTCTGGATATCTGGTATAGCTCTAAGGTCTTGAATCAGACACGGGGGGCCGGTGGTGGCAGTAACGCCCAAGCCACCGGAAGCTGGCGCGACTTTAGCTGTCCCTAAATAGCGCCCCCATTTTTTGTTTGCAATTTATTCGAATATCTGCACGTCAGAGGAGAAAAAATCATGGCATTCTTTAACGTAGTGAAAAGAGAGAGTGGCTTTACCCTGCTAGAGGCAATGGTCTCTTTTGCCGTGGTGGGCATCGGCCTGCTCGCGGTGGTCAAACTAAATACCGATCTCATTTCGACGAGTTCAGGAAGCAAATCCCGCGCAGTTGCCATCGCCCTCGCCAAAGAGAAACTTGAAGAGTATCGCAACTACACCTACACCAATGCTGCCGCGATGGAGGCCGGCATGGTTGACGGGAGCGAAGCGGCAACCACCATCGGTAATGCCAGCTTTACGCGGGGATGGGATGTCAACATGGCCACCCCACCCTACACTGTTGCTGTGACTGTCTCCTGGAGTGACCAGTTAGGTACAGACTCAGTCACACTCTCTACCGCCCTGAACTACACCTCGCCCGCGACCGATATTGCCCAGATGCCAACCAGTGATCCATTAATTTTTCACCATGGCAACGCCAAGATTGGCGGAGGTTTGGTCGCTGATACCGATACAAGCGTGACCGGCAATAACGGCGACGGCACCTCAACCATTCAAGATGGCGATGACATTAAGCTGGTCATTGCCGATGGCGATGAAGTCGCCGATACTGCCCTAATCACGCTTGAAGATGCCTGTCAATCTGATGTCTGTACCAACTTTGTCAAAATTAAAGGCACATTCTTCATCGAAACATCCAATAACAGCCACCCCTCTGCCGCTGGAGCCTTTGTTCAGGCATCCAGCATCACCTATTGTCAACAATATTACTATCGTGACTCTGCTGGTGCGATTGTCACCGACCCCACGGTAAAAAGCCTGCCCGTCCTTGGCTCTATTAGCACTAATATGAGTAATGCTCCTACCACAGGCAGCTATCAATTCTTTCACTACACCTGCTATCTCGGGGCGGGCTGGCATGGCAATATCGGCGTAAAAATTGCCGAAGTAAAGGGTGGACAAACCCAGGCCATTGATGATAAAACCAATATGTGTGTGGGTGATCCCAACTCCGATGAGTATTACAAGCAGCCACAACTCTCCCTGCGACGTACCTATCGCGGCATGGTCTATGAGAAGTGCGCTGATATCAATAACAACAATGCAACCGATGGCTGTTACAGTGGCAAGACGCTCAAGGTTTCCGGTGCAACCGACGCCGACCAGATGGTGAAATACCTCTCTGAGGGAGTCGCCGGTGGGAAAATTATTGGTGGTGTTGCCGATAACGTTATTATTGATGGGCAGGATTTTGTCCTTACCTACCAGACAGGGACGACAACCCGATCCGATTGCGGAATTGAGAACCCGTTTCTGCTTGGTGACACGGTGACAAATGCCGATACCTCACCTGGGTTTATGTTAAAAAGTGGCAGTGACAGTGGCAATCACTTTATCAGCAACCCCACACAGTTTCTCTGCTTGAACGTCCTTAACTACCTCGACATTGATCAACCTGATCTCTACGGTGCTGAAACAGACTGTCGCTACAACCCAGTCTCACCCCCTGCCGAGCGTGAGGTGATTAACGGCACGGTCACCCTGAACGCAATTCCTCAAATGCCCACAGCGACAGATATTCTTGTCGGCACCTCCGACAACCCCCATAACTGCAGCCTGACCGGCTTCTCGTGGGATACAGATACAAATTCAGCATCTGCGACCTATAGCTGTTTTGTCTATCATGATGAGCCAGATATTACAACCGATGACTCCGGTGAGGCAGGTTATGGCTGGAGTGGTTATATTCAGTTAAAGGCCTCATCAAATTTAGGGCTTCTCGGTCAAAGCTGTGTTGATGAAAATAGTACTGCGCTTGATTACGCTGAGATTGCTACCGGAAATATTTTACGAGCACGCCGCCACTTCACCAAAATTTCCACAACCCAAAACGGGAAAAACTTTACCTGCACAGGGTCAGGATCATCCAGCAGTAGCTCTTCTACTAGCAGTAGCACATCTACATCTACTTCTACTTCCACAACATCATCTACGTCCAGCAGCAGTTCTAGTTCGGGTGTTATTAATGTGACAGTCGTCGTATCAGGCGTTTGGGGGAGTAATAGTAATAATCAAAAGATTGCCAGCATGACCATGAGTGGAACAGGGGGCTCACCCAGCGGAAGCTGCGCATATACCACCGACGCGACCACACGCAGTCCCTATACCAAACACTCTGGTACTTTTACCTGTACATCAGGCGCATTCGCATCGGGAACTACGTGGAGCGGTACAATTCTCTTTACTGGCGGTGCTGACAGTGAGTGGAAAGTCCTAAACCCCCCCGGAAGCGAAACCTGTAACGGTACAACAACGGCTACAGCAACACTGACCAATATTACAGGCGGAAGTTACGCTGGGAATACCATCCTCATCGATAACAATAACGTTACCTGCCCATAAAGATAACTAGGATTAAGCGAAAAAAGGGGGGGCACAAATGCGTGCCCCCCATCCTGACTGCAGCGGTAACCCGAAATCGTGGCATAAGTCATAAATGGCGCTTGATACTTGGCTCTTTTTCCTGCTGACCACCAGCGTAACCAGCCTCGCCCCGGGGGCGGGGGCGATCTCCTCGATGGCCGCCGGATTAAACTTCGGCTTTCGCCACGGCTACTGGAATGCGGTGGGACTACAGTTAGCCCTAATTATTCAGGTCGCCATTGTCGCTGCCGGTCTCGGCGCCCTCCTCGCCACCTCGGCATGGCTTTTTGCCACTGTTAAATGGCTGGGAGTGTTCTACCTGCTCTACCTTGGATACAAGCAGTGGACAACCCCTGTCGATACCCATCTACCGCAGAGGGTGGCGATGCAACGCACCTCACCACAGGCGCTGCTGCTGCGCGGTTTTTTAATTAACAGCAGTAACCCCAAGGCGATTCTGTTTATTCTCGCCATCATGCCGCAATTTATCGATACCCATCACAATCTCGCCACGCAGTATCTGTTTATCAGTGCGACGATGATTATCGTTGATCTTATCGTCATGGCTGCCTACACCGCCCTTGCCGCCAAGGTGTTGCGCCTGCTACGCAACCCGGCGCAACAGTACTGGTTAAACCGTACCTTTGGCGGACTCTTTATGATTGCTGCGGCTATTCTCGCCTCGGCCCTGTAACCACGCCCATATGGTGCGTGAAGCGCCGCCCCTACCCTACGACGTAACCGTTCAGACCCCCACCACTTTTGCTCCCTCTCCCCTCGGGAGAGGGTTGGGGTGAGGGTAAAAAAGCAGGGCGTCTGAACGGTTACCCTACGAAGCTATGCGCCAAACACCTCTAGCCACTTTACCCCCTGCTGGCGCTGCACTTGCCACAGTTTATCCTGCCAAGAAATCTCTGGATCACGGTTAAAGATGATGAGGTAGCACTCATCCGCGCCGCTCTTGTCGGCATAATCAAGCGTCTGTTCGACCCCTTCACTCATCACAGTTTCTAGCGCACCGTACTGAATCTTCAGTTCAATGACGATGCGCTGGACTTCTCCCCAGTAACCCTGCTCTGGATCGACAGGCCATTCGATGATGAGGTCCGTGCGGCGTCTGCCAAGGGCATACTCACGCTGAATGCGACCGCCTCCGTTGATAATCCGCTGCAAAAAGGCCTGTAGCAGCAGTTGTGGCCCCGCCTCTTTGTAGTCGAAGCGTTCTATCCAGCTTTCGGAGTGGTCGCGAAAGAAGTGTTGAAACGCCTGCAGCAGTTTAACCATATCGAGGCGGTTCGTTGCGGTAAGGTACCAGCTCTGTTGCTGGTTAACAATTGAGTCTTGCGTGCCGCTGGTCAGCTCCCTAGGTAATATCTCACGATAGATGCGATTACTAATCTGCAGCGGTTTACGCCGTATTAGTCCCAAATCTTCACAGTACTCGAGGTCATCATCGCGTTGTTCCCGCTCCTCTCCTGCGAGCATCGGTGCAATCACCCGATGAACCCGCGGCTCTTTCAGTTTGTCTGCCAACTGATCCAGATGCACTGCACGAGGAACAGCGCCGTGCGAGAGAAGTTCTTTAACACCGAGGGGCCGATGAAGCCCGAACAGCACTACGCTATCCCCTCCTTTGCGCGAATTGACTGGCAGTAGATTCAGTGTTTAATTGAGCGGGAGCGATACTTTCTCCTCCATGCAC
>JADGBN010000098.1 GCA_015231435.1 Gammaproteobacteria bacterium | reverse complement strand
GTGGCGGGCGATTTGGCTGTGATTAATACCACCGCTAAAGGGGGTGGTTAGTTGCGGGTCCAGCTCAAAGTGCAGCTCCCTGCCAAAGTAGGTAAGTTGCAGACGGCTCTGATTCGGGCGGCTGAAGTCAGGGGTGAGCGGCGCCGGGATGGTCTCGGGAACGGTGGGCTTAATGGGCAACACGGGGGGGCGCTGAGCTCCCGCTCTAGTGGTGAGGCGGTGGGAACGGTTTGCGGTTTTGGCGTGGGGTCGCGCTGTTCGCCGGCTTTACTGGGAAACGCCTGCCAGCGCTGTTTGAGAAACTGGGCAAACTCAGCATCCTGCGCGGCAAGGTAGGATTGAAAGCCCGCTTGCTGCGGCTCCCGCCACTGCTGGTAGCCGTTATCCCGCTCTGCTGCCATCCCCCCCGCAGGGAGGATGAGAAGCCACAGGGCGCAGCGCGCCGCGCTGATTATCTTGTTAGACACTGAATCGGCCTTTAGTTACCTTTTTTAAACTCGCGAAAGTCGGCAATCTCTTTCGCCAGCTCTTCGTGCCCTTTTTGGGCGCGAAACTGCTGCCACTGGGCGCGGTCGTTATTCATGCTGGAGTTAAGTACGCTTTCGGTAATGGTTTTGGCGGTATCCGGGTCAAGGCCCAGCAGCACATAGAGCGCTCCTTTCGGGCTGGTGAGCGTTTTGAAAATACGGGTGCCGACCAGGGTCTGGTCGGTGATCTGTTTGGTCACGCTGCTGTTGACCTTATCGACGGTCTCGGTGTCGGCGGCGCCAGTGGTTTCTGCATAGAGCTTAACTAGGTTCTGAATATGAACCTCAACAATTTGTGCCAACTGTACACGCGCCTCGGCAGCGGCTATCTGTTTCATAAAGGCGTGACCGGCAGCGCTTTTATCAGAAATACCCACGGCAGAGACAGCAACGCCCTCAACCGGCTCATCGCAGACCCAACCTGGAGCCTCAACATCGGGGGCATCGGGGACGGCGCAGGCGATGTTATCTTTACTTTTATTGCCGCTACAGCCGCCTAGCAGAAGGGAGGTAGCCAACAGGGTGTAGGCAAACAGGCGCAGGGGATGGAAGGGGGTGAACGGGTGATTCATGACGGGTCTCCATGGCAAGTGTGGGAATATTTGCAGAACCGTACTCTATGTCGTTAGAATTGACAAGATGCTAAGAGACAATAAATGGTTTGTTTACCAACGGCGGGGCAGTTTTGCGCTACTGCTGCTGTTGATCGCCTGTAGCGGCGTGGGATCGCGACCCGACTGGATAGACAACCCGCAAGGCGGGGCGGTGGGGAGTTGTGGTACCCATGTTGAGGGTTACCACGCTCAGAAACAGCTTGCCATTGCTCGTGCGATTGAAGAGCTGGCGATTCGTAACGGGGTGAGTGTAAGTAGCTTGCAACTGATTAATGAGAACGTGGCGAATGATCGCAGCAGTATAACTGCCTCGCGGGAAAGCAGTTTTCGTGTCACCGATAGTCTGGTTAAGGTAAAGTTGGAGGCACACTGGTACGACAGGGCACGCGATACCCTATGGGTTTGGTTGCGTCCGGTTAAGTAAGATCTCCACTTTGCAGCCCTCGGCTGCCTCTCATCGGGTTAACAGTCACTATTTTATGAATCTCAAACCACCCTTTACGGAGCTGGCACCGCTTAACTATCCCGCTGAGTTGCCTGTTTCTGCGGCGCGGGAGGAGATAAAGGCGGCGATTGCCGCACATCAAGTGGTGGTAATTGCCGGTGAGACCGGCTCTGGCAAGACCACGCAAATTCCCAAAATCTGTCTTGAGTTGGGGCGTGGTGTTAGCGGCATGATTGGTCACACGCAGCCACGGCGAATCGCCGCGCGCGCGGTGGCGGCACGTCTTGCTGAAGAGCTCGGGACTCAGGTCGGGGCGTGGGTCGGCTTTAAGATTCGCTTTCATGATCAGGTGCACAGCAGCAGTTATGTGAAGCTGATGACCGATGGGATATTGTTGGCGGAGATTCAGCGCGACCGCCAGCTGCGTGCCTATGACACAATTATTATTGATGAGGCGCACGAGCGCAGCCTGAATATCGATTTTCTCTTGGGTTATCTGAAACAGCTTTTGCCACGGCGGCGCGATCTGAAGCTGATTATTACCTCGGCAACGATAAATACGGCGCGCTTTGCCGACTATTTTAACGGCGCACCGGTGCTCGAGGTGTCGGGACGTACCTACCCTGTGGAGGTGCGTTACCGCCCCCCATCGCTGTCCGTAGAGGAGGGTGACGCGGGTGTTGAGGCGCTGCCCGAGGCGATTGTTTTTGCGGTGCATGAGTTGGCGCGTGAAGATCCGCTGGGGGACATTCTTATCTTTTTGGCGGGTGAGCGTGATATTCGTGAAGTTAGTGAGCGGCTGCGACATGAGTCACTGCCTCACACCGAACTCCTGCCGCTCTTTTCCCGCCTCTCCGCCGCAGAGCAGGATCGGGTCTTTCGTCCCCATCGCGGACGGCGGATTGTGCTGGCGACTAATGTTGCTGAAACTTCGTTGACAGTACCGGGCATTCGTTTTGTCATTGATAGTGGCTTGGCACGCATCAGTCGTTACAGTCACCGCACCAAAGTGCAGCGGTTACCAATTGAGCCTGTGTCGCAGGCGGCGGCGAACCAGCGTTCGGGGCGTTGCGGACGGGTGATGGCGGGGGTGGCGATTCGTCTTTATAGTGAGGAGGATTTCCAGCGACGCGATCCCTATACCCTGCCGGAGATTCAGCGTACCAATTTAGCCAGCGTCATTTTGCAACTGGTGGGGTTGGGGCTGGGGGATATTGAGCGCTTCCCTTTTCCTGATCCGCCCGATCCGCGTTACATTCGCGACGGTTTTCGTCTGCTGCATGAGCTGGGGGCGCTGGATAAACGCCAACAGCTGACCCCGCTGGGGCGGCAGCTTATTCAGTTTCCTATCGACCCGCGATTAGCGCGAATGTTAATCGCCGCTGCTGCAGAGGGGGCGTTAACCGAGGTGGTGGTGATTGTCGCAGCGCTGGAGTTACAAGATCCACGCGAGCGTCCGCTGGATAAACAGCAGCGTGCTGACGAGCTGCATCGGCGTTTTCACCATCCCCAGTCCGATTTTCTAACCTTGGTTAATCTCTGGGATTACTATAATCAGCAGCGTCTGGCACTGTCACAAAACAAGTTACGCAAGCTCTGTCAGCAGGAGTTTCTCTCCTCTATGCGGCTGCGTGAGTGGTTTGATATTCATCAGCAACTGCAGCGCCAACTAAAGCAGATGGGGTTAGTCTTTAACTCGAGCGCTGCGGATTATGCGGCGGTGCATCGCGCCCTGTTAAGCGGACTGTTGGGGGGGATTGCCCAAAAAGAGCGGGAGAGTGGCAAGGAGGGTGATACCGCAGGACGCAAGGGTGCTGCTGAACGCGGGCGCGGCCCGATTTTTTATCTCGGGGCGCGGGCTATTCGGATGACGCTCTTTCCCGGTTCAGCGGTGGCAAAGGCGCGCCCTGACTGGATTGTCGCTGCCGAGCGGGTAGAGACATCGCGTCTTTTTGCCCGCACCGTGGCGGCCATTGAGCCCGAGTGGCTAGAGCAGCTCGCCCCGCATCTGCTCAAGCGCAGTTATCATGATCCGCACTGGGAGCGGCGGCGTGGCGCGGTGGTGGCATCCGAACAGGTGACGCTCTACGGTCTGGTGATCATTGCCGATCGTAAATTGCGTTATGACTCGATAGATGCGGCACTCTGTCGCGATCTTTTCATCAAACATGCACTGGTCGCCCAAGAGATTAATGTCGATGCTCCCTTTTTGCAGCACAACGCTGCCCAGCTCGCCGCCGTAGAGAAGCTGGAGGCGAAGTCGCGGCGGCGTGATCTACTGGTGGAGGAGGCGGTGATTGAGGCTTTCTATCAGGCGCGTATTCCGCCGCAGGTCACCAGTACCGGCAGCTTTGAAAAATGGCGTGAAGAGGCTGAGGCAGCCGCGCCGGAGATCCTCTTTTTTCCTAAAGAGATGCTCCTGAGTGGGGAGGCAGAAACAACGCTGCAGGGACTTCCCGATCAGCTTCATCTCGGGGAGATCACCTTGGCACTACGTTACCATTTTGAACCGGGGAGTGAGGATGACGGGGTGACGGCGCTGGTTCCCTTAGCACTGTTGGCGCAGCTGCAGCCCGAACCCTTTGCTTGGTTGGTTCCTGGTCTGCTTCAGGAGAAGTTGGTGGCACTAATTAAGGGGTTGCCAAAGTCACTGCGGCGAAATTTTGTCCCAGCGATTAATTTTGCCGAGGCGGTGGCAGCGGAGATCGCCCCCGACAAGGGTGATCTGCTGCCCCAGTTGTCGCATCAGCTACTGCGCATGACCGGGGTAAATCTGCCGCTGGCTGAGTGGCAGGCGGTGAGTTTACCTGACCATCTGCAGTTTAATTTTCGCGTGGTGAATAGTGCCGGGGAGGTGCTGGCAGAGGGGCGCGATCTGCCGCAGCTCCAGCAGCAGTGCCATGTGGCGCTGACGCACCATATTAACGAGAGTCAGGGGGCCGAAAGTTGGCAACGTCAGGTGAGTGACTGGGATTTTGCCGAGCTGCCGCGACAGGTTGCCCTGCGGCGAGGCAAACAGCAGGTGATCGCCTATCCAGCGCTGGTGGCTGACAGCAAGGCAGCGGCTGCGGGTGATAGCGGCTGCGCCCTGCAGCTCTTCTCGGACGCGACTGCCGCCGCAACGGCGATGGTCGCGGGGGTGGCGCAGCTATTTCGTCAACGCCACCGTGACAAGGTGCGTTACCTGCAACGGTTAATTGGGCAGGAGCGGGAGTTGCAGCTGCTCTATAGTTCTCTTGGTGATGGTAATGCCTTGGCCGCAGAGGTGGTTACCCAGGCGGTGACGCGGGCACTGGCACTCACCCCAGAGAATCTGCCGCGTCAGCAGATTGCCTACGCAGCTTTAGAGTCTGCGGCACTCTCCCGTTTTCTACCGCTAGGACAGGAGATTATCGCCACCGCGACCAAGGCGCTACAGTGCTATCACCCGCTGCGTCAGCGTTTGGCTGCCCCTCCTGCGGCGTGGCAGGCGAACTATGTCGATATGACGCAGCAGCTGGCACGGCTTGTCTATCCCGGTTTTATTGCCGCAGGTGGAGCCGAGTGGTTCGCCCGTCTGCCGCTCTATCTGCAGGCGCTGACCCTGCGGCTCGATAAGCTGGCGGTACGCGGCGCTAATGATGGCTTATGGATGGGACAGGTAGCGCAACTGGAGCAGCCGCTGTTCGCCGCCCTGAGTGCAGCGCCACAGCGTACCGATCTGCAGGAGGCGCGCTGGTTGTTGGAGGAGTTACGTCTCTCCCTCTACGCCCAAGAGTTAAAAAGTAGCCGTCCGGTATCGCTGCAACGGCTGCAGAAGCGCTGGCAGGTATTGGGCATCTGACGCTAAGATCGATCGCAGTAGTTGTGCCGGTGTGGAGCCAACGTGCCTTGATGCTACCGCAAAGAATTCAGAAGTAGTGCGATTGAACCATGTCTTGACAGTTCCCTCGGTCGAAGTGGATACTTAAGCCAGATCATGAGGAGTACAACGTGCCCATCATTTCTATGTTCTACGGCATCATCATTCGCCTGTACCTGATCGACAGCCAACACCACAACCTGCCGCACATCCACGCTAAATACGCCGAGTTCGAGGCGTCCGTTGGTCTTGGCGACGGTGAAATTCTTGCAGGTGACTTGCCCCGCAAGCAACTGCGTCTGGTGCAGGCGTGGATAGAACTTCATCGTGACGAACTGATGGCAGATTGGGAACTCGCTGTTAGTGGAGAAAATCCCTACAAAATTGAACCACTTTGAGGAACCTGCCATGTATTGGGATGTTAAAGCCGTTAAACCGCTGCCGAACTACCGCATTTATGTCGAGATTGAGGACGGCCGCAAGGGTGTTTTCGACTTAACCCCTTTTCTCGACCATGGTGTATTTCGAGAGCTTCGGGACGTGCACTATTTCAATCGGGTGGGCATTCTGTTTGGTGCGGTAACTTGGCCAAACGAACAGGATATCGCCCCAGAAACCCTGCTGTCACAAATGATCCCTTTGGAATCAACAGAGTTCAACTTGGCACTCCACACGGACACTGCGCGATAAAGCCGTGCAGCGCCAGTGAACTCTACGTTGGACATGAGGAGGAGATGTGGCGACGGCAGAACTCATCTCATATCAATTCGGATCATCTATTCGCTGGCAGGTATTGGGTATCTGATCTGCTATTCGTGAATCGCCATTTAGTTTACGGTATGATTAGGGATAACCTTAACGATGGCGCGCTGGCTGACGCTAACCCCCCCCCACTTTTTTCAGGAGTTTACGATGAATCACAACTTTCTCGACTTTGAACAGCCAATCGCAGAACTGGAGGCGAAGATCGAAGAGTTGCGTTATGTGGGGAATGATGCCGAGGTGAATATCGCCGATGAGATTGGTCGTCTGAAGGCGAAGAGCGATGCGCTAACCGAAACTATTTTTGCCAAACTTAATGCATGGCAGACCTCACAGCTGGCGCGCCATCCGCAGCGCCCCTATACGCTCGACTATATTTCGCGCATTTTTAGCGATTTTATTGAACTTCATGGTGATCGCGCCTTTCGTGATGATGCGGCGATAGTTGGGGGAACGGCGCGGCTGGCGGGGCGTCCGGTGATGGTGATTGGCCATCAGAAGGGGCGTGATACCGCAGAGAAGGTGAAACGCAATTTTGGTATGCCATCGCCTGAGGGGTATCGTAAGGCGCTGCGTCTGATGCGTCTTGCGGAGCGTTTTAAACTGCCGATAGTGACCTTTATTGATACCCCCGGTGCCTATCCCGGCGTAGGCGCGGAGGAGCGCGGGCAGTCCGAGGCGATTGCCACCAATCTTCTTGAGATGTCCAAATTTAAAGTGCCGATTGTCTGTACGGTGATTGGCGAAGGTGGCTCCGGTGGTGCGCTGGCAATTGGCGTGGGCGATCAGGTGATGATGCTTGAGCACAGTACCTATTCGGTGATTTCGCCGGAGGGGTGTGCTTCCATACTTTGGAAAAGTGCCGATAAGGCGGCGGATGCGGCAGAGGCGCTGGGCATCACCTCGGCGCGGCTTCTCGAACTTAAGCTGGTCGATAAGGTGATTAAAGAGCCGCTGGGGGGCGCCCATCGCCATGTGGATAAAATTGCTGCTGCGGTGAAGGATGCGCTTATTGCAGCGCTCGAACACTTTGATGCGATTCCGACAGAAAGGTTGCTGGAGCAGCGTTATCAGCGCCTGTTAGGTTTTGGTCATTATCAAAATAACGCCGCTTAAAAAACAGTGTCCGCAGCGCGGACGCTAACTTCTGCGGATCTTCTGCCGCACCTTGAGCCACACCTGCAGGCGCCGCACTGGATTATCGCCTTAAGCGGCGGCTGCGATTCGGTGGTTCTGCTGCATCTTCTCGCGCAATTGCGACAACTTCGGCCGCTCCCACCGCTGCTGGCACTGCATGTGAATCATCAACTTCATCCTGACGCTGGGCAGTGGCAGGCGTGGTGTACTGCTTGTTGCCAACGTTTAGCGATTCCGCTGGTGAGTCATACGGTTGTGGTCGATGCGGCGCACGCCGGGATTGAGGCAGCGGCGCGGCAGGCGCGTTATCAGGTTTTTACGCAGCAGCTGGGTTGTGATGGGGTACTGTTAACCGGACACCATCAGGATGATCAGGCAGAGACGCTGCTGTTACAGCTAATGCGTGGCTGCGGCGTGCAGGGGGCGGCGGCGATGCCGTTGCAGCGCCGTCTTGGTGCGGGATGGCTGCTGCGCCCGTTGCTGGGGTGGCGGCGACAACAGCTGCATGACTATGCCCGCCAGGCAGGGTTAAGCTGGTTGAATGATCCGGCGAATCAACAGCTGCATTATGATCGTAACTATCTACGTCATGAGGTGATTCCCGCCTTAAGTGAGCGGCGTCAGGGGGTGGTTAGCGCCCTAGCACGCAGTACCCACCACTTTGCTGAAGCGGCAACGCTGCTGGATGAGTTGGCACTCATTGACTGGCAGCGTGGCAGTGAGACCGCACCACAGCGGTTGGCCATTTCACAGTTACAGCAGCTGAGTGAAGCGCGGGCAAAAAACCTGCTACGCTACTGGTTGCGGCAACAGGGGGTTGTGCCGCCTGAGACGGCACAGTTGCAGGCGATTTTGCACGACATGCTCACTGCTGCAGCCGACCGCCAACCGCAGGTTAGCTGGCAGGGGCATACCTTAAGCCGCTATCGCGATGAGCTCTATCTGCTGCCGCAGGGCAGTGCAAAGAGTGCCACAGCGGGTTTACCATCCTTTACGCTTAATGATTATATTCAAGAGGGTATCGTGCCGCTGCCGCAGGGCTATTTGCAGTTTTATAATAACGCTGCCAATCCGTTAGCCATGGCTAGTGAGTGGTTACAGCGACCGCATCAGGTCGAGGTTCGCTGGCGGTGTGGTGGGGAAAGGATTGAACTAACGCAGCGTGGCGGTCACCACCGTGTGAAAAAACTTTTTCAGGAGGCCGGCATTCCCCAGTGGCAGCGGCAACACTGGCCGCTCATCTATATTGACGGTGAGCTCGCGCTCATTCCCAACCTAGCGGTTGCCTCGCACTATCGGGTTGACCGCACCACAGGAGCGGCCGGCGGTGTGCATATCCATTGGCAAAGCCAACTGCTTGCAGACGATTAATGCAGTAATGGCATCAGGTGAATGCTGGGTGCGGCTCCAGAGTAGGTGTAACCGTTCAGACCCCCACTACTTTTCTCCCTCTCCCTTTGGGAGAGGGTTGGGGTGAGGGTAAAAAAACAGGGTGTCTGAACGTTTACGAGTAGGGGGCAAATCTGGTCAAGCCACACCAGATGATCTGGGGTAATCGCGGCGAACAAAGTGGATGTCTTTTTGTTGAAGGTGCGCTGCTTTACAGGGTCCGAGTTTATGCGCATGTTATGTTCTATTTAACCAATATCCTGGCTTTCTGCTGTTGTGCATTATAGCCACAATAAAAATTATTTGATTATTAATGCGGTATATGACCGAAAATGGAAATTTTTTAAGAACAAACTTTCTATAAGCGCCCTTTTACTATGGGCCATGTGTTAGGAAACTCGCTTATTACATGGTAGGAGTTTTCCAGTTCGATTATAAAATCATCACCTAAGCCGTGTGCTTTATTCTCATACCATGAATACGAAGAAACGATGTCAGTTTTTACATCTGGATGAAAGATAAGTTTATACACTCTATTTTTGTATTTCTTTCTTTATTTCATCCCAACTAACTCCATTTACTTTGCCACTCTCTAGCTCTTGATACCTTTTTTCAGCTACCAACGTCCAATCTTGTTCAACATTATCTTCATTGGCCGGTGTTTCTAGCGAAGTAATTAGGCAGTGAGCTACTAGAGCTCTTTCCTCGGAAGATAAATTATTAATATTCTCAATTACCTGTTTATAAGCTACAGATGACATGTTAATTACCTTCTGTTTGTTGAGTTAAGACTAATTATAGCAGGTGC
>JADGBN010000097.1 GCA_015231435.1 Gammaproteobacteria bacterium | reverse complement strand
TAACAGGTTAGCTAGTTCACTTAATTGGTAATGGGTCATTACACCTAGTCATCTGTAACCGTTCAGACGCCCTGCTTTTTTACTCTCACCCCAGCCCTCTCCCGAGGGGAGAGGGGGAGAAAGTGGTGGGGGTCTGAACGGTTACAGTCATGTTGTGGTCCGCAATAGTATGGCTAAGTAAAGATCCGTTCAATTTTCAGCAGCAGGCGATTACCGATAAAGTGAAAGATGACCGCCCCAAGCACAACGCCAATGGCGTTGGCCACCATGTCACCAATATCACTAATGCGCATGCCGATGCGCTGTTGCAGCAGCTCTAGGATTACCCCTAACAGAATAAACAGGGCGCCCCATAGGAGTTTACTGAGAAAGCCGTTAAGAATTTGACTAAACCAGCCCATGAGTAGCGCATAGGTGAGGATATGGCCAATTTTGTCGCTCTCTGCCATTTTTAATATCAGCGGATTATTTAGCAGGGAGACAGTAATAATTGCGGTTAGTATTAAGATACCTACGCCCCACCAAAGATGGGGGTATCGCAGCTGATTGATGGCAGGAGTGGCGTGCATTTAGAACCCGAAGGTGACAAAAAGTAGCAGGGCAAGCAGCAGGCGATAGATGACGAAGGGGGTCATGCCAATGCGGTTAAGCAGGCGCAAAAAGAGGAATATACAGAGATAGGCGCTGACTGCCGAAATCAGCGTACCTGCCAGGAGTTCGCCCCAGGGAACCAGCGCTTCACCCTGTATTAGTTCAACTCCATTTAACCCTCCGCCACCACGGTGACGGCGCAAAATTTGCCCAAAGTATGTTAGACGGTTTTGCCAAGCGCTTTGATGAGAGCTTCTGGAGTGAGTGGCAGCAGTGGGTTGAACCAGCCTATGGTGCCAACCCCCTGATTCTTGATTTAGGCAGCGGCCCAGGGCTCTTTCTTCGCGCCGTGGCGGCGCGGCATCCGGCAGCACGCATTATTGGCGTTGAATGCGCTGATTATATGCTCAATGCCGTTGGCGATGATCTACCGGCGAACTGCGAAATCATTAGTGCTGATCTACACAATCTGCAGTTGCCGCTGGAGGGTGCCGCGGTGGATGCGGTGATGGCGTCAGTGGTGATTCATGAGATGGTACAGCCGGTGCGGATGTTCCGTGAACTTGCGCGCGTGATGCGTCCGGGCGGACGTTTTTACATTGTCGATTGGGTGCGAGCGCCACTGGAGGTCTATCTGCGCGCTCAGGAGGCGGTTGAGACGGTTCGCAACCCTGATACCTCAATCGAGGATCTCAACAACACCTTTAACCATTTTGGGGAACATAACCGTTTTAGCCGTGAAGATCTGATCTACCTGCTGAATCAGGCCGGTTTTGCCGTGCTCCACTCGACCCTGTTGCGTGAAGGACGGATGACTCACCTAGTTGCCGAGCGCCGCTAAATGGATTGGCTGCAAATCACCCTGCTGGGACTGCTGCAAGGGCTAACAGAGTTCCTGCCAATCTCTAGTTCGGCACACCTCATTCTGGTGCCGGAACTTATCGGCTGGGAAGATCAGGGACTCGCCTTTGATGTCGCGGTGCATCTTGGCACCCTTAGTGCGGTCATTAGCTACTTTTGGCGTGATATTACCCACCTGCTACAAGACTGGTGGCAATCGATCATGCAACGCCAAACAGTGGGTGAGAGTCGCCTCGCTTGGGGCGTTTTATTGGCAACCCTGCCGGTCGGTATCGCCGGGCTGCTATTTAAGGATATTGTCGAGACAACCCTGCGCTCACCCCAAGTATTAGCATGGGCAACGCTGATGTTTGGACTACTACTCTGGTACTGGTTAGGTTGTCTCGGGGTGATGTTGGTTGTATTGCCTGCTTGTGGCGCAGGGTTTTACCGTTGGCAGGATGGTGAGGGTAACTATCATTATGGCGATAACCCGCCGCCCCAAGGGAGTTATACCCCTCTGGAGATCAATAGTCAGGATGGATGGTATCGGGTTAAGGAGGTTTATGATGGTGATACGCTGACGCTGCAAAGCGGAGAGCGGGTGCGCCTAATTGGCCTTAATGCCCCTGAGGTGGCGCGCCAGAGTCGTCCGGATGACCCGTTGAGTGGTGAGGCTAAGCTATTTTTACAGCAACTGGTTGAGGGCAAAAGAGTTCGCCTGCAACCTGGTGTTGAAAGATACGATAAATACCAGCGTCTGCTGGCGCATCTGTTCGATGAGTCAGGAGAGAATATTAATGCGATGATCTTGCGTGAGGGGCTGGCACACGCGATGATTAAGCCGCCAAACAGCGCTTACAGTGATATCTACTTTGCCGCAGAGGCAGCGGCGCGTCAGGCTGTGAAGGGCATTTGGGCGTTGGATGGTTATCAGATCACGCCGATAGGTGAAGCAGCCAATTATCGTAATACCTTTCGCCGTCTGCAGGGGCGGGTAGTGCGTGTGGAAGAGAAAAAGAGTCTCTGGTTACTCTATTTTGCCAATGAAGTAAAAGTCTCTATCGCTAAAGAGTATGTGCCGCAATTTATCGCAGCGAAGATCGATCTCCCCCGTCTTGCTGGCCGTACCTTGATGCTGCGGGGCTGGGTGCAACAGCATCAGGGTAAGCCGATTATTCGTCTTGTTGATCCCCTTGAAATTGAACATATATACCCAAAATCATTGGAAATGATGGAAGGCGGCAAAGTCGCGAATCCCCATGAGCTTAGACAACCTAAGTGATTGGGGTGAGCGACTGCGGCGTGCGCAGCCTGCCTTTGGTGCAACGAACCACCGTTTTCAAGGATGACGGGTATACAATAGCGCCCTTTGGTAGCGAGTGCTTGAGCATGGATTTAACCGATATTCTTGACCCCCTTAACGAACCGCAACGTCTGGCCGTCTGTGCTCCAGCGGGAAATCTGCTGGTGCTGGCGGGTGCGGGGAGTGGCAAGACGCGCGTCCTGACCCATCGCATCGCTTGGCTAGTGCGTATTGGCGAAGCCTCAACCTATGGGATTTTGGCCGTCACCTTTACCAATAAAGCGGCACGCGAAATGCGCCAGCGCATTGAAGCCATTCTTGCTGCCCCATTAAGTGGTATGTGGGTAGGTACCTTTCATGGCATCGCGCACCGTCTGCTGCGCGCCCATTGGCGTGAAGCCAATCTTCCCGAGAGTTTCCAGATTATCGACAGTGACGATCAGTACCGTCTCATTCGCCGTGCGTTGCGTGAACTGCATCTTGACGAAGCGAGCTGGCCCCCCAAACTAATGCAATGGACGATTAATCAGCACAAAGATCGGGGCGAACGATCTGCCCATATCGACCCGATGAACGACGCGCAGCGCGAAACCTTTATTCAGATCTACCAGCACTATGAGACACTCTGTCAGCGCAACGGCCTGCTTGATTTTGCTGAAATCCTGCTGCGCGCCCACGAACTCTGGCTGCACCATCCCGATCTCTGCAACCACTACCGTCAACGTTTTCGCCACATTCTCGTTGATGAGTTTCAGGATACCAACACCATTCAATACGCCTGGATTCGCACCCTGGCGGGTGAAGAGAACCACACCTTTGTCGTTGGCGATGATGATCAGTCGATCTATGGCTGGCGCGGTGCCCAGGTCGGTAATTTACAACTATTTCAGCAGCAGTTCGCACCAGTCACCCTCATTCGCCTAGAACAAAACTACCGTTCAACCGGCAACATTCTTGCCGCTGCCAACGCCCTTATCGGACAAAATGAGGGGCGACTGGGAAAGAATCTCTGGACAGCTGATGCCGCTGGCAACCCGATCCAGCTCTATCGCGCCTTTAACGAACTCGATGAGGCGGATTTTATCAGTGAACGCATTGCCGCCTGGTGTGCTCGGGGTCGTCCGCGGCAAAGCTGCGCCATTCTCTACCGCTCTAACGCCCAATCACGGGTATTGGAGGCAGCCCTCCTGCAACGCGGTATTCCCTATCGGGTTTACGGTGGTTTGCGCTTTTTTGAGCGGGCTGAAATTAAGGATGTACTCGCCTACCTGCGTCTTTGCCAAAACCGTGATGATGATCCCTCCTTTGAGCGCATTATCAACACCCCAACTCGGGGCATTGGCAGCCGCACTTTAGAGATCATTCGCGAAACGGCGCAGCATCAGGGCGTTTCACACTGGGCAGCGATGCTTGAACTCATTGCGCAACAACAGCTCCCCGCCCGCGCCCAGGCTGCACTACAACAGTTTGCACAACTGATTACCGAGATGAGCCACCGCATGGCTGAAAATAGCGACAGTGAGGCGCCTGTCGCGCTTGATGAGTGCGTTGACCAGATCATTACCCTTAGCAAACTTGGTGAGTTCTATCAAAAAGAGGGGCTGGAAAAGGGGGAGACCCGCATCGAAAACATGCAGGAGCTCATCTCTGCCGCACGGCAGTTTGAGCAGGGTAACGGAACTATTGAAGAGATTAGTGAAGATGAGTTGACGATCTCCACGCTCAGCGCTTTTCTTGCCCACGCTACCCTGGAGGCTGGTGAGGGTCAGGCCGATGTCTGGGAGGATGCGGTACAACTAATGACCCTGCACTCCGCCAAAGGGTTGGAGTTTCCCCTGGTCTTTATGAGTGGTGTCGAGGAGGGGCTCTTTCCCAATAAAATGTCCCTTGAAGAGCCAGGGCGACTCGAGGAGGAGCGGCGTCTCTGTTACGTTGGCATCACCCGTGCCATGGAGCAGCTCTATCTCAGCTACGCGGAGATCCGCCGTCTCTACGGGAAGGAGAACTATGCACGCCCTTCACGCTTTATTGATGAGATCCCTGAATCGCTACTGGAGCGGGTCAGAGCGGAGCAACCCACCTTCTCCGGCAAACCCTTACGAACCACACCAGCCCCTATGCTCGAAGATAGCAGTATCCCTTTCCATATCGGGCAGCAGGTTCACCATGCAAAGTTTGGCGAGGGAACCATTGTGCATAGTGAGGGGAGCGGAGCCCAAGCGCGACTACAGATTAATTTTGCCGAAGTCGGGATGAAGTGGCTGGTGATTGCCTACGCCAAACTGACACCAGTTTAGGGTTAGTCCAGATCAGCCGTGATTACTGTGGCCCCCGCCCACGAGGACGTGAAGAGCGTCCGACACTCCCGCCGCCAGCGCCGCTGCGTGACGGTCGATTGCCGCCGCTGCGCCGCCCACCACCGCCCGAAGTCGGTCTATCCTTGGCAGGCAGCCGTTTACGCGGTAAAGGGGTAACCAGATGATCATCAGTAATCGACTGCACCGGGATTTTCGCCCCAATGAATGTTTCGATATCCATTAACGAATAGGCGTACTCTTCACAGGCAAAGCTAATCGCCGTCCCGCTGGCGCCAGCACGGGCGGTACGGCCAATCCGATGCACATAATCCTCGGCATCTTGGGGCAGATCAAAATTAATCACATGGGTAACACCGGGAATATGCAGCCCCCTAGCAGCAACATCTGTCGCCACCAGAATCGGAAACTCCCCTGCCTCAAACTGCTGTAACAGACGTTGCCGCTTCGCTTGCGGCACATCACCGGAGAGTATCGAATTGCGGTATCCATTACTCTCAAGATAGCCCCACACCACTTCGGCAACGCGTTTGGTGTTAACAAAAATTATTGTGCGTGGCGGTTCATGGGTACGCAAAATACCCAATAGCAGCGGAACCTTCTCTGCAGTACCGGGGTGAAATATCTGCTGAACCACGTTATCGGTCGTCACCTCCTGCGACACCACTTTTATCAGCTTGGGGCTATTCATATGCTCATACGCTAACTCCATCACCCGCATCGACAGGGTTGCAGAGAAGAGCATATTCAGCCGCTTCTCCGGCGGTGGCATGCGCCGCAAGAGAAAACGAATATCATCAATAAAGCCCAAATCAAACATTCTGTCGGCCTCATCAAGCACCAGCACCTCAATCGCTTTCAGATCAAACACACGCTGTTTAAGATAGTCAATAATCCGTCCCGGCGTGCCGATAAGAATATCAACCCCCGCCTCAATGGTACGACGCTGTGAATCATAACCCGTGCCCCCATAAGCTAGGGCAAAGCGCAGTCCGCAATGTCTGCCAATCAGTTCGGCATCTTTATGGATTTGAATTGCCAACTCTCTGGTAGGTGCCAAAACAATGGCACGCGGTCGCCCCAAAGTGCTCTCCGCAGGCGCCGGCTGCTGCCAGAGACGGGTAAAAATTGCCGCAAGAAAGGCAATTGTTTTTCCGGTTCCAGTCTGAGCCTGTCCCGCGACATCGCTCCCGGCCAGCGAGAGCGGTAGGGTCTCCGCCTGGATCGGCGTGGTTAGGATAAAACCCGCTTCACTAAGCCCCTGTTGCAATGGGGCAGGAAGATTGAATTGGGAGAACTTAATCTCGGTCAAATTTTGTTTGCTCATAATGGCTAAGATTAACAGAAACGGAGGCATTCAGCCTCTTCTTCAGATAAAAATGGCACTATAGGCTTGCATTGATACCATTTTTCGGCTCAAATGAGCACATAGCGGTGTCAGGCGAGCAATCAAAGGCAGGACCTCACACAAACTTTTTAGGTAACCGGAGAAAAAAATTGAGCGACAAGATAGTCCACACAACTGATGACAGTTTTGAAAATGACGTAGTTAAAGTTGAAGGCAATGTTTTGGTTGACTTCTGGGCAAGCTGGTGCGGCCCCTGCAAAATGATTGCTCCCATTCTTGATGAGATCGCTGAGGAGTATGACGGAAAAATTCACGTCGTGAAGCTCGATATTGACGCCAACCAGATCACCCCTGCCCGTTACGGTGTGCGCGGTATTCCGACGCTGATGATCTTCAAAAATGGGGAAATCGAAGCGACCAAGGTCGGTGCTGTATCCAAATCCCAACTTATCGCCTTTATCGACAGCAACTGCTAATGACAAATCCCCTCTGGCTGGCGATCATCCAGCCAGAGTCAGGGTCAAGCGGCCACACCATTGCATCCATCACCAGCGAACTTAACTCTTATTACAACCAAGAAAATATGGACGTAGGCCCGCCGCAGTGGTAATCTTTACGTCACTCGCCACGCGATGGTCATTGAAGAAGCTGCAACCCATTATAAACGACCGCAACCACGCACGCCCCATTAACCGCAGATCTTATCACTATCGTATAACAACGCTGTTTCACTCCCTGGCACAACAGTCGCACTAACTGTCGGTTCATGCACTGTCATTTTTACTTTCTGCAACCTGAAGCTCCCCCTTATCTCAATCTCTAAATTTTATCTCTATTTTCAATTACCTCTAGCATCCAAGACATTATGAATCTCACCGAACTTAAAGCTAAACCCGCCTCCGAACTCCTCGAAATTGCCGAACAGATGAATATCGACAATGTCTCGCGTGCCCGTAAAGAGCAGATCATCTTCGCTATTCTCAAAGAGATCGCCAAAAATGGGGATGACATCTATGGTGATGGCGTTCTGGAGATCCTCTCCGACGGATTTGGCTTTTTACGCGCCGCAGGTAGCTCCTATTTTGCCGGCCCTGATGATATCTACATCTCGCCAAGCCAGATCCGCCGCTTTGGCCTACGAACCGGTGACAGCATCTCGGGGAAAATTCGTCCACCCAAAGAGGGGGAACGCTACTTTGCCCTGCTGAAGATGGATCAGATTAACTTCGATAACCCCGCCGTCGCCAAGCGCAAGGTTCTGTTTGAAAATCTCACACCGCTACACCCCAACCAGCGCCTTACCCTGGAGATAGGCAACGGCAGCACCGAAGATCTCACGGCGCGGGTTATCGACATGGTTGCCCCTATCGGTAAAGGGCAGCGCGCCCTTATCGTCTCTCCGCCAAAAGCGGGTAAGACCATGATGCTACAGAATATTGCCCAATCAATTGCGATTAAACACCCTGAATGCTACCTTATCGTTTTACTCATCGATGAGCGTCCTGAAGAGGTGACCGAGATGCAGCGCTCCGTGCGCGGTGAGGTGATCTTCAGCACCTTTGATGAACCCGCTGCACGCCATGTTCAGGTGGCAGAGATGGTAATCGCCAAAGCCAAACGCCTTGTTGAACACAAACACGATGTCATTATTCTGCTTGACTCCATTACCCGCCTCGCACGCGCCTATAACATGGTGGTTCCCTCCTCAGGCAAAGTACTGACCGGTGGCGTGGATGCCAACGCCCTGCACCGCCCAAAACGCTTCTTTGGTGCCGCCCGTAACATCGAAGAGGGCGGCTCCCTCACCATTCTTGCCACCGCACTGATTGATACCGGTTCACGCATGGATGATGTTATCTATGAAGAGTTTAAGGGGACAGGTAACAGCGAACTCCACCTTGATCGCCACATTGCAGAAAAGCGCATCTACCCAGCGATTAACATCAACCGCTCCGGTACCCGCCGCGAAGAGCTGCTCACCAAACCTGATGAGCTACAGAAAATGTGGATTATCCGCAAACTCCTTCACCCCATGGATGAACTTGCGGCAATGGAATTTATGCACGATAAGCTCAAGGCAACCAAAACCAACCTAGAGTTTTTCGATTCAATGAAGCGCTAATAGAGCGCCCCCATATTTTTTACTCTTTGAATCAATAGGGTAGGTTCAGGCTAATTCGTTGCGGCGCTTCGGTATCCCTGCCGTCGCCGCATACCCTGCAATTAATCGACCCTGTTGATTTTAACTGCTGGCGAGGCGTTATGATCTACTTTCGCTGTTGCCCGATGGATGGCATGGCGGCACCGATTGACGACCCCATCTGGCAGCGATGGTATCCAACTAACGGTTACCGCTGCCGCTGCTCAGTGATTAGCCTAAGCGAGAATCGCGCCGACAAATACCGCAAGCGCGATGCCGACAAGCTACGCGAAAACCCCGATTTAGCCCGCCAACGCATGACTGCCGAGCCAGACAAGGGCTAGGACTACCACGGCGGCGCTGATGACCCGATTGAGCACATGAAAAAGGTGGAGGTGCAGAAGTTGGCGCAGGTTGAGCCAAAGCTGAGGGAGGGCTATACTGAGCGGATGAATCGGACTGAAGCCGAACAGACCTTGCTCGACACGCTGGCCAATGCTGTAGCCGTTGCCGAGGTGGCCAAGACCTTTGCGGAAGTGTGGCGGGGCGGGGAACGGTCGTTAGAGACTCACATTGATACACGCCTGAAGTATGGTCACATTGACAGTCTAGCGGAGTATCCCGCTAAAACAGTTGCCGCGATGGAGAACGCTAAGGCTTATTTAGTGGCTAAAGGTGGCTATGAGACGATGGTCGCCATTGATGCAGGAGATTGGGTGTTGGTCTATACTTTTAACGGTACGTTGGTGACAGCGTACCAAAAAGAGGCGAGTATTGAAGCATTTGACCAACGACACGCCCGTTTGGGGTGGACAGTGAATGAGGTAACGCAAAATGACAACATTAGAGCAGAAAGTGACCGGCTATTGTTACAGTATCGAAAATTTCTACCCGGGTGATGGTGAAGCGGGATTAGCGAATGGCACTCGCCGCTATTTAGGGGAACGACTCCATCTGCGGACCGCAGAACAGCGCCGACGCCTCTTGGCCGCAGATCAGTCTGTTCCGGTC
>JADGBN010000096.1 GCA_015231435.1 Gammaproteobacteria bacterium | reverse complement strand
TAGTCCAAGAAAAATCATGCCGGGAATAAGGGTGTAGATCACTTCCATGGTTAGGCTACCTTGGGTGGCTGTGGGGGAGAGCTGAGTTCGGTCAGGGACTTGGGCAGGGCAAAGAATACCTCTTCACGGGTGGCGTTGTGATCCGCATTTAACTGATAACCGTGACCAGTGAAATGGCTGACCACTTCGCTCACCAGGGTTTCAGGTGCCGAGGCACCGGCGCTTAAGCCAATGGTGTAACTTCCCTGCCACATCGCGGGGCTAATATCGTGGTAGCTGTCAATTAGATAGGCGCGACAGCCGGAGCGTTCGGCGACTTCGCGTAGGCGGTTGGAGTTGGAGCTGTTGGCGGAGCCCACAATAAAGATGGTTTGGGCGGCACTGGCCAGCTTTTTAATCGCATCCTGACGACTTTGGGTGGCGTAGCAGATGTCATCCTTGCGTTGTGCGGCAATATCGGGAAAGCGCTGTCGCAGCGCAGCAATAATGGCGCGGCTGTCATCCACTGACAGGGTGGTTTGGGTGACAAAGGCCAGCGGACGGTCATTGCTAAGGTGAAGGGCAGCGACATCAGCCACCCGCTCAACCAGATAGATATGGCCACCAAATTCGGGCTCAAAGCGCCCCATGGTTCCCTCTACTTCTGGGTGTCCGGCGTGACCAATGAGAATCACATTATCTCCGCTGCGCGCGTGGCGTATCACTTCAAGATGGACTTTGGTCACCAGTGGGCAGGTTGCGTCAAAGATCTGTAGGCGCCGCTCTTGGGCTATTTTTTCGACTGCACTGGAGACGCCGTGGGCACTAAAGATAACGGTAGCAGCGTCAGGAATGGCATTGAGATCATCGACAAAGATGGCGCCGCGCTGGCGTAACCCCTCAACCACAAAGCGGTTATGAACGACTTCGTGACGGACATAAATGGGGGCTCCAAGGCGTTCGAGAACCTTTTCGACAATGGTAATGGCGCGGTCAACTCCGGCACAAAAACCACGGGGTGAGGCGATAATTAGCCGTTTGGGGTTAGTGGATGGCGACAACTTCCACCTCAATCGCAAGGGTTTGCCCGGCAAGCGGGTGGTTGAAATCGACCTTTACCTGATTATCACGGATCTCGGTAATAATGCCTGCCACGGGATCATCACTGCCGTTGTTAAAGGCGATAACCAATCCCACCGCAAGGGGTTGGTCGGGATCAAATTCGCTGCGTTTTAGGGTGTGAATGGCATCGGCATGACGTTCACCAAAACCCTCGGCGGCGGTAAGCTGAAACTCTTTTTTCTCCCCCGCACTAAGACCAATTAAGGGCGCCTCCAGTGCTGCCAGCAGCGTGCCATCACCGATGGTGATTAATTCGGGCTGACCACTTCCGTCTGTGGCAAAGGTGGAGTCGGCGATAGTGCCATTGGCGAGGGTGATGCGCAGATGAAGGCTTATGGTTGAACCGAGTTTAACCTTCATGATTTGTTCTCTTTTTTGCCCGCAGCCTCCTTTTTAGCCCCCTTCTCCTGACCGCTTAGCGGTGCTGGATTGCCCGACTTATCCGGCGTTACCGGTTCACCGCCAAACAGGGTGTCAATTAGCAGCAGGGCAGCGCCGATGCTAATGGCCGCATCGGCGACATTAAAGGCGGGCCAGTGCCACTGCTGGTAGTAGATATCAATAAAGTCAATGACATGGCCAAAGATTAGACGGTCGATAAGGTTGCCGATGGCGCCGCCGAGAATGAGTGCCAGAGCCATTGCTAGCGGCCACTGTTGGCGCTGGAGTCGGGTGATCCAGATCACTAGCGCGGTACTGACGGTGAGCGCAATGGCGGTAAAAAACCAGCGTTGCCAGCCGCCCGCGTCACTTAAAAAACTAAATGCCGCGCCACTGTTATACATTAGGGTGAAGTTAAACAGCGGCAGCAGAGCGACCGGTTGCATGTAGGTGAGCAGCGCATCGGCAAGTTGCTTGGTGATCTGATCAATCACCAGCACCGCCAACGAGAGCCAGAGCCAGCGTAGCATGATTCCCCTGGCGCTTTGGTTAAGCGAAGCGGCGGGTTTCACCCGCGCCGCTAACATTTTCGACACAGCGACCACAGAGTTCGGGGTGCTCGGCGTGGCTGCCGACATCATCGCGATAGTGCCAGCAACGCACACACTTTTGATGACTGCTCGGATTGACTTTTAGCGCCACTTCATCGCCACGGCTCAGTTTATAGCGGGGCAGATCGCTTGCTGCCGCCTCAAGGGGTTCGAGTTCGGCGGTCGAGGTGATGGTGACAAAACGGAGTTCGTCCTTTAACCAGCCTAACTGTTCAACTCGCTCGCTGCTGGCGTAGATAGTCACTTCGGCCTGCAGGTTGGCGCCAATCGCTCCACTTTTGCGCAGCTGTTCAAGATCGCGGTTAATCATTGTGCGCAGCTCCATCACCTCGCTCCAGAACTGGTTGTCAAGCCGCCCGAGTTCGGTGTGGGGTAGGTTGTACCAGGTTTGTAAAAAGACCGATTCATTGCGGCTGCCGGGAATGTGTTGCCAAATCTCATCGGCAGTAAAACTGATAAGCGGTGCCAGCCAGCGGCACATTGCCTCAATAATGTGATACATCGCACTTTGTGCCGAGCGCCGTGCCAGGGAGTTCTCCTGAGTGGTGTACTGGCGATCTTTAATCACATCGAGGTAGAAAGATCCCAGCTCAACCGAACAGAAGTTATGAATTTTCTGATAGATAAGATGAAACTCATAGCGCTCAAAGGCGGGAAGCAGCTCCTGTTGTAACTGTTCAGTGCGTTTCACTACCCATGTATCCAGCGCCAGCAGATGTTCGCTGTCGACGAGATCGGTGTAGGGGTTAAAGCCGTTTAGGTTCGCCAGCAGAAAGCGGGCGGTGTTGCGAATCCGGCGATAGGCATCGGCGGTGCGTTTGAGAATTTCGTCAGAGATGGTCATTTCGCCACTGGTATCGGTGGCGGCGACCCAGAGGCGGATAATATCCGCGCCTAACTGTTTAATAATTTTCTGTGGTGCAACCACGTTGCCCCGCGACTTTGACATCTTCTGCCCCTTGGCATCGACGGTAAAGCCGTGGGTGAGTACCGCTTTATAGGGGGCGTCACCGGTGATGGCGACCGCTGTCAGTAGCGATGAGTGAAACCAGCCGCGATGTTGGTCAGAGCCTTCAAGATAGAGATCGGCGGGGCGTTGCAGCTCCGGGCGGCGGGTGAGGACGCTGGCATGGGTGGTGCCGGAGTCAAACCAGACATCAAGGGTATCGCTCGCTTTGAGATAGTCTGCGGCATCACTGCCAAGGATTTCAGCAGGATCGAGGTCAAACCATGCGTCAATGCCCCGCGCTTCGACACGCTGGGCGATCTCTTCAAAAAGCTGTGCAGTACGCGGATGGAGCGCTCCGGTCACTCTGTGGGTAAACAGGGTGATCGGCACCCCCCAGGTGCGCTGTCGTGAAATACACCAGTCGGGGCGGTTGCGAATCATCCCCTCGATGCGCGCTTCACCCCATGCGGGTATCCATTGAGTCGCTTTAATTGCCTTCAGCGCCCCTGCACGTAGTCCCTGTTGCTCCATGCTGATAAACCATTGTGGCGTGGCGCGAAAGATAATCGGAGTTTTATGACGCCAGCAATGGGGATAGCTATGTTGCAGCGGCGCAACATTAATCAGACGATGGCGCTGTTTAAGCACCTCAACCACCGCATCATTCCCCTTAAAAACGTGCAGACCGGCAAAGAGCTCGGTATCGGGCAGGAAGCAGCCATCACTCCCTACGGGGTTCGCTACCTCCAGACCATACTGAATGCCGACAATGTAGTCATCCTGACCGTGACCTGGCGCGGTATGTACCGCACCGGTTCCCGCTTCAATGGTGACATGGTCGCCAAGAATAATAGGCACTTCAAGGGCATAAAACGGGTGTTGCAGGGTTAACCCCTCTAGTGCCGCGCCCCGGTATCGCGCGGTAATGCGGTATTCGCTTACCTGATAACGCTGCATCACGGTCTCTAAAAGCGCAGCAGCGATCAGTAGTTGCTCTGGGCCATCACCGCAGTCACAGGCGACCAGCAGGTAATCGAGTTGGCTGTTGAGCGCCACCGCGCGATTTGCCGGCAGCGTCCACGGCGTGGTTGTCCAGATCACCAGATTGACAGGATCGTCACAGGCGGCTTCAATCTTTTCCGCCGCTGCAAGAAACGCCGCTCTATCAATAACCGCAAAGCGGACATCAATAGCGGGGGAGGTGCGATCTTCATACTCAACTTCAGCCTCCGCCAGCGCCGAACCACAGTCGATACACCAGTGGACAGGTTTCGCCCCCTGATGCAGATGGCCTTTAGCAATAATATCGCCAAGGGCACGAATAATATCGGCCTCTACCGCAAAACTCATGGTTAGGTAGGGGTTATCCCAGTCACCGAGAACGCCGAGGCGGACAAAGTCGTCACGTTGGGTATTGACCTGTTCTGTGGCATATTGGCGACAGGCGTTGCGAAAAGTGGTCGCATCGACCTTTACCCCTGCTTTACCGAGCTTTTTTTCAACCTGATGCTCAATAGGCAGACCATGGCAGTCCCATCCGGGAATATAGGGGGCATCAAATCCATCCAGGCTTTTCGCCTTAACAATCATATCCTTGAGGATTTTATTCACCGCATGGCCAATATGGATTTCGCCATTGGCGTAGGGCGGACCATCGTGGAGAATGAACTTCTCCCGTCCCGCTCCCAGATCGCGCATCTTCTGATAGAGATTAATCGACTGCCAGCGTGCCAGCATCTCCGGTTCACGTTGTGGCAGGTTGCCCCGCATCGCAAAAGAGGTATCGGGGAGGTTTAATGTCTCTTTGTAGTCACTCATCAGGGCTTGGCTATCCACTAGGTTTGAGGGGGTTAAAGCGGGGCATTATAACCAATGCGGCGCGGTGATGTCTTAAGGAATCGCTGCGTTTTTGAACGCAATTAAGGGATGAAAATCAATCGTTCTGGCGCAATCATGGTTGACGTAGTGCGGCGATCACTGCGGCTGTTTGCGGCATGACACCGCGCCAGATGGCGAAAGCAGCGGCAGCCTGTTCGACCAGCATACCTAAGCCATCGACAGCGCGTGCGGCGCCCTGTGCCTCTCCCCAGCGCATAAAGGGGGTGGGTTGCGGGGCATACATCAGATCGTAGCAGAGGGTATGGCTGGCAACGCAGGCTGCGGGCAGGGGCGGTAACTCTCCCTGCAGGCTGGCGGCAGTGGCGTTAATAATCAGATCATAGGGAGCCGCTTCGATCTGGGTAAAACTGCCTGCCTGAAAGTCACAGTGACCTTTCACCGCACTGAACTGTTGTTGCAGGCTCTCGGCACGCCCGACGCTGCGGTTGGCAATGGTGATGTTTGCAGGTTGACAGTGAAGCAGCGGGGCGAGAATGCCGCGAACGGCGCCCCCAGCACCCAATATCAGTAACCGCTTCGCCGCCAAGGGTTGCTGCAGATTATGTTGTAGATCTTGCAGCAGTCCCGCGCCATCGGTGTTATCGCCGATGATTTTGCCACTGCTGTCAAAATGGAGGGTGTTTACCGCACCGGCGAGCGAGGCGCGTTCACTTAGACTATCCGCCAGCGCCGCCGCCTCCTCCTTAAAGGGGACGGTAATATTCAGGCCACGTCCGCCACTGCCGTAGAAGTTGCCGATCGCCTGCTCCAGCCCCCCGAGTTCGACAAAAATCGTATCGTAATAGAGGCGTTGCCCAGTTTGTTGAGCGAACAGAGTATGGATTTGCGGTGAGCGGCTGTGGTGAATCGGGTTACCCATCACCGCGTAGTGATCGGGGGGGGCGTCAAAATCGAGTAGTGCCACGCGTTACTCCTCGGTTAACCAGATAGCCGCCTGTTTGGCAAAGTAGGTGAGAATAGCGTCGGCACCGGCGCGCTTGCAGCAGAGCAGTGACTCCATCACCACCGCGCGCTCATTTAGCCAGCCGTTGTTCGCCGCTGCCTTAATCATCGCGTACTCGCCACTCACCTGATAGACTGCGGTGGGAACGCCGAACTGCGATTTAATGCGCTGCACAATATCAAGGTAAGGCATACCCGGTTTAACCATCACCATGTCGGCACCTTCGTCAAGATCAAGTGCCACCTCCCAAAGCGCCTCATTACTGTTGGCCGGATCCATCTGGTAGGTGCGTTTATCGCCCTTGCCAAGGTTTGCAGCGGAACCAACGGCATCACGAAACGGGCCATAAAAGCTTGAGGCGTATTTTGCTGCATAGGAGATAATGCGGGTATGGGGGAAGCCAGCCGCCTCGAGAGCCTGACGAATCTCACCAATGCGACCGTCCATCATATCCGAGGGGCCAATGGCATCGGCGCCTGCGGCGGCATGGGAGAGTGCCTGTTTAATCAGTACCTCAACGGTGACATCATTTTGCACATAACCCTGGGCATCAATAATCCCATCCTGACCGTGGGTGGTGAAGGGATCTAGTGCAACATCGGTCATAACGCCTAGTTGTGGAAACTCTTTTTTGAGTGCCCGCACCGCCCGCTGTGCCAGACCTTCAGGATTATAGGCTTCCGCCGCATCAAGGCTTTTTGCCGCCATTGGGGTGACGGGGAAGAGGGCGATCATCGGGATACCCAGTGCGACCAGTTGTGCGGCCTCTGCAAGCAGTAGATCAATAGAGAGACGCTCCACCCCCGGCATCGAGGCGACTGCCTGACGCTCACCTTTACCCTCGAGAATAAATAGCGGATAGATCAGATCATCACAACTTAAACGGTTTTCACACATTAGGCGACGCGAAAAGTCATCACGCCGCATACGGCGTTTACGCACCAAGGGGAAGGTGCCGTGGTTTGTTTCTGGTGAGGACATCATCTCTCTCCTTTGCAGGTTATCGCGTCGATAGTGGGGTAATCAGCGGCTGTAGCTTATCGTAAAAGTCAGTAAATCAATAGCTTGAGTTGTCTTAACGGGGTAATTGTCGTAAAAAAAAGGTCGCCCGTAGGCGACCTTTTCGTGTTCACAACAGCAGCACTTATTTTGCAGGCGCTTGTGGTGCTTGTGGTGCTTGTGGTGGCATGCCATAAGGTGCAGGTGCACCGTAAGGAGCATAGCCTGGGCCTGGGCCGTAACCATAGCCTGGGCCATAGCCATAAGGAGCGCCGCCGTAGCCACTGTTATAGCCGTTAGAACCATTATAGCCGTTATAGCCATTGTAGCCGTTATAACCACGACCAGAACCGTTACCACGGCCACGGCCACTGCCGCTCATGCCGAAGTTAAAAGAACCGTCCATGTCGCCTGAGCCGTCGCCATAGCCATCGCCATAACCAGAGCCGTCGCCATAACCACTGCCATTGCCACGGCCATTGCCATTATTCCAGCCGTTGTCATTACCCCACCACGCTTGTGAAGCGGTGGCTACTGCGAAAAGTGCTGTTGCGGCAATCACTTGAATCATTTTCATACGGTACTCTCCTAATTTGAAATATGGGTTAGTCGAGATTGAGTCAAATGCCGCTGAGTTGGGTTAGAGAGGCAGGCGCACAATCTATACTGACTATAATACGATACCCGCCAGATATCAAATTAACTTTTTCAGGTGGGTCATTAGTAAAAGGGGCGTGGCGGGACTCGCTTGCCAATGATAAACGGCTATACTCTGCGCTCTCAATCGGTCAGGGAGTTCATGATGAGTCACTATAAAATAATTTTATTAGCAGTCGATTTTTCTAGCCACAGTGGTTTGGTTATCGAGCGGGCGCGGTTGTTGGCACAGCAAAATGGCGCACAACTTCATCTCGTGCATGTGGTTGACTATATGCCGATGGTCGGTACCGAGTTTGGCGAAATGGTGCCCTTTGCCTACGATGTGAGTGATGAATTGCTCACCTCTTCGCGCAAACATCTGGCGCGTCTTGCCGATAGTCTCGGTATCGCCGGCAGCCAGACGCATCTTCAGGTGGGTAGCGTAAAGCATGAGGTGGTGCAGGTGGCGACCACGCTGGGCGTCGATCTGATCGTGATTGGTTCCCATGGCTGGCGTGGTTTGGAATTGCTGCTGGGCGCCACAGCCGATGGTATTTTGCACCACGCCCCCTGTGATGTGATAGTGGTACGCGCTGTGGCGGATAGCAATTAAGCTGCAATGATTCGTTTACAGGAGATAAGCCTGCAGCGTGGTAACAAGCTGCTGGTTACGGATGCCAGTGTTGTTCTCTACCCGGGGTGGCGGGTCGGGTTGACCGGTATTAATGGTTCCGGTAAATCTTCGCTGTTGGCACTTGTTCGGGGTGAGCTGACCGCCGATAGTGGCACTATCACTGTTCCGGCGGGCTGGCGAATTACCCATGTGGCGCAGGAGGTGGCGGTCTCAGAGCGCAGTGCGCTCGATTATGCGCTGGATGGTGATCCGCGTTTGCGGCAACTTGAAGCAGAGATGGCTGCTGCGGCAACCGCCAATGCGGGTGAACGCCACGCAGCGCTGGTGAGTGAGTATGAGGCGATTGGCGGTTACGCAGCCTCGAGTCGTGCGGCAAAACTGTTGGCGGGTTTGGGCTTTAGCGAGCATGAACAGCAAAAACCGGTGAATCACTTTTCTGGGGGCTGGCGGGTGCGACTAAGTCTGGCGCGTGCCCTTTTTGCGGCGGCGGATCTGCTGCTGCTCGATGAGCCGACTAACCACCTTGATCTCGATACCACCATCTGGTTGCAGAACTGGTTGGCGGCTTATCGCGGAACACTGCTGCTTATCTCCCATGATCGGGATTTTTTGGACGGGGTAACCGATCACACGCTGTTAATGGCGCAACAGCAGCTAACCCTCTATAACGGCAACTACAGTAGTTATGAGGAGCAGCGGGTTACGCATCAGCTACAGCAGCAACGTGCCTATGAGAAGCAGCAGCAGGAGATTGCTCATCTTGAGCAGTTTGTCCGCCGTTTTCGCGCCAAGGCGACCAAGGCAAGGCAGGCACAGAGTCGAATGAAGAGTTTAGAGCGCATGGAGCGGCTGCTTCCGGCCCACGCCGACTCGCCCTTTCACTTCAGCTTTGGCGCTGCCGACAAGACCCCCGATCTGCTGTTAACCATTGAAGATGGGGTGATCGCCTATCCGGGGCAGCCTGCACTGCTGCAAGGGGTCGAGCTGCGATTGCAAAGTGGCGATACGGTGGCGCTACTTGGCCACAACGGCGCGGGTAAATCGACACTTATTAAGGCAATGCTCGGGGAACTGCCGCTGCAGAGCGGGTCGTATTATCTCGCAGCGGAGAGCCGCATCGGCTATTTTGCGCAACACCAGCTGGAGCAGCTTGATAGTGAGGCGACGCCGCTGCTGCATCTGCAACGCCTTGATCCCCGTGCCAGTGAGCAGTCGCTACGCAACTTTCTCGGTGGCTTCGGATTTAATGGTGAAATGGCCGAAGCACGGGTCGGGCGTTTTTCCGGGGGGGAGAAGAGCCGCCTTGCCTTGGCACTCATTATCTATCAACGCCCCAATCTGCTGCTGCTCGATGAGCCGACCAACCATCTTGATTTAGAGATGCGTCATGCGCTGACGCTGGCGCTGCAGGGGTTTACCGGGGCGCTGGTACTCATTACCCATGATCGCCACCTGCTGCGCAGTGTCAGTGATCGTCTG
>JADGBN010000095.1 GCA_015231435.1 Gammaproteobacteria bacterium | reverse complement strand
GCATTCGAGATAAATCCTAATGAAAATAATGTGGCAATGCAAGACCTGACACTAACCGCTGCAGATAAGGGGAGTTGATGATTAGTGATTGAGTCATGATAGCTGATCCGCAATGAACGCTAAAACATCCTCTAGCGATGTTTCGATAGATGGATGGACATTTTGGTTAGTTTGAATATGTTATTGTGCGGAAAGGTGATGATCTGTTGCCAATGTGGTGCATTATCCCAACGAATAAGTAACTACTCCTGTCGGTTTTGCCACTGGTAGGCATATTTACGACTTTGATCCTGAAAACGGTACTCTTTCACAAATAGTTGGCTACCATCAATCATGCCAATCACCATTTTCAGTCGAAAGAGTTGCGTTTCATGGTCGTTGTGCTGAATGTGATAGTGGTCAATCGGCGGCGTATAGCGCTGGAGCAGTTTACGCATTAAGTAACTGTTCCAGTTTTTTACGGTAGGCGGTGGTGGCCTCATAAGCAAAACGCCAGTCGTTGGCGATATCATCCGCCTCAAACTCCTCCTCATTCGGGGTTAAGCTTTTTGCCATGGCGGTTTCATAATCACACGCCATAGTCTGTGCATAGAGCGCCATCTCCGCCTCATAGTGATCAATTTTGCTCTGAATCATCAGTGATAACTGCTCCCTGACCAGCTCTTTAATGCCCCCATCAAAACCAAATTCAGTGAGCACGGGGGTCACTAACTGCTCAAACTCAACATCAATCGAACTCTGTGAAATCATACGATACGCTCCTCTAATTCAATAATCTTCAGTGACTCAATGCCGCGATCATCGACAATCTTCACCGCCACCTTGCGATTGTCGCCCGCTTCAAATGGCAGTGATAGGGTGCCGTGAAATTGTTCCAACAGCGACTCATCCAACTCGGCGCGAATATCCTTTTTCAAGCGGTTCCAGCCATCTTTTGCACCGGCCATCGGGAAAAAGAGTTGGGTTGGGAAGAGTGAGCGATCATCGTAGTCGCTATCGAGCCAGGTATTGCGAAACGCCTTAATCGTCTCCGGCTCGCGGGTTAAGTCCTCATTAGTGTTACACACCCCCAGCATAGCAATCACATACGGTTAGATGAACCGTTATTCTGGTTAGTTCAGTATCATCCACGATAATCCGAAGCAGGATAATACCACCACTACCGAGGTATTACTGTGAATTACGGTAACAGTTTACTAAACACATTAAATATGTGAACCAATGCCTTAAAAGAGATGAGCACTGAAAATGCCAAAATAAAAACCGATGGGGTCGATTGATCTATATTGAAAAACGCCTTTTAAGACGACTTGCAGCTAAAGGTGTCTTGCAACTCATGCACAGAGCGCTATGCTGCGACAAGGGGAGTCGTAGCACGCTGCTAATCGGCTGAGGTTCTCTGTCCAGCGTTGCCTGCACTACCACTTTGGTCGAGCGGTTCGGATTATCGACAATCCGGTATTTTACTTAGACATTAAACCTGAAGTGCATAACATCGCCATCCGCGACGATATACTCTTTGCCCTCAAGACGGAGTTTGCCGTGCTCTTTGGCGCCGGTTTCGCCGTGGTATTGAATAAAGTCGGGGTAGCTAATGACTTCGGCGCGGATAAACCCTTTTTCAAAGTCGGTGTGAATAACCGAGGCGGCACGCGGGGCGGTGGCGCCGATGGGAATCGTCCAGGCGCGCACCTCTTTCACTCCGGCGGTGAAGTAGGTCTGGAGTCCGAGCAGGCGATAACCGGCATGAATAACACGGTTCAGTCCCGGCTCTTCAAGGCCGAGATCGGCAAGATAAGCGGTTATCTCATCGGCATCAAGGGCGGTGAGTTCAGCTTCAATGGCGGCGCAGACCGGCACGACAATGGCTCCCTCGGTGGCTGCGAGGGCGGTGACCGCATCAAGATGGGGGTTGTTGATAAAGCCATCTTCTGCAACATTGGCGATATACATGGTCGGTTTAATGGTCAGTAGATGCAGATCGTAAAGCTGCTCGCGCTCTTCGGCGGTTAATGGCATGGTGCGAACCAGTGCCCCTGTTGCAAGATGGGCAGCGGCACGGTCGATCACCTCAAGTTTGGCTTTGGCCTCTTTATTACCGCTTTTGGTCTGTTTGCCTACCCGTAGCTGTGCCTTTTCTACCGACTCGAGATCCGCTAGCGCCAGTTCGGTATTAATCACCTCAATATCGCTTAACGGATTAATTTTATTGGCTACATGAATGACATTCTCATCCTCAAAACAGCGTACCACCTGGGCAATGGCATCGGTTTCGCGAATATTGGCAAGAAATTTATTGCCCAGCCCTTCACCCTGGGAGGCGCCGGCGACAAGACCGGCAATATCGACAAACTCCATTGTCGTCGGCAGAATGCGTTGTGGTTTGACAATCGCTGCCAGCGCCTCGAGACGCGGATCAGGGACGGCAACAATACCGACGTTGGGCTCAATGGTACAGAAGGGGTAGTTTTCCGCCTGAATGCCGGCGCAGGTGAGGGCGTTAAACAGGGTCGATTTACCCACATTGGGAAGGCCGACAATGCCACATTTGAAACCCATAAGAACTCCTGATGATGGTGGTGGTGAGTGGTGACCGGAGGTCAGTTTGGTTGTTACGGTTTTATTGTGTGCAGTCGGTTCATCACTGCCTGGTAGTTGCCGCAAATAATGTCGTTCAGTTCGGCGATGATTGCGGTGATCGCCGCTTCGCAGAGAGTTCGTTCGCTTGCTGGCGCTCTGCCAAGCACATAATTGGTCACTAGGCTGCTGTCACCCGGGTGGCCGATACCTAAACGCAGGCGAAGAAATTCGCGGCTCCCCAGTTGTGCGATGGTATCGCGCAAGCCGTTATGGCCGCCATGTCCACCACCCTGTTTCAGGCGTACCGTACCTGGTGCGAGATCTAGCTCATCGTGAGCGATAAGGATCTCTTCTGGGCTAATCTTGTGAAAGCGGGCGAGTGCGGCCACGGCGCTGCCACTACGATTCATTAGCGTTGCGGGTTTGAGTAGCCAAAGATCGTGACCATTCAGGGCAGGCAGCTGCAGACGTGCGATCTCACCAAGAAATTTGCTTTGTGGGGCAAGGTGGATGCGCTGGCTCTCTGCCAGCGCATCAATTAGGTGAAAGCCGCTATTGTGTCGCGTCTGTGTATATTGGGCACCAATATTACCCAGCCCAACCAGCAGTCGAATTGCCGCCACCGATAAAGTGCCGGTACGGTGTTATTCCGTCTCTTCGGTTGTATCGGTATCGCTACCGGCCTCAATCGCACCGCGAGGTTTGTGAATCGCCACCACGGGCTGGTCGTGGTCTTCGCCGTGGCTGAGTTCCACAAGTTCGACACCGGCAGGCACTTGTAGATCGGAGAGGTGTAACGAGTGATCCAGCTCAAGTTTGGAGATGTCAACGGTGATAAACTCTGGCAGATCTTTTGGCAGACAGCTGACCTCCACCTCGGTAATATTATGGGTGACAAGGCCACTGCCGATTTTTACGCCAGGGGCAATATCTTCGCCGATAAAGTGAAGTGGAATATGCATACGAATCTTCTCGTCCATGTTGACGCGCATAAAGTCGGCATGCAGGATGAAGGGTTTAGCGGGGTGGCGCTGTAGATCCTTCAGTACCACAGATTCATTTATACCATCGGTGGTCAGGGTCAGAATGTGGGAGTAGAAGGCTTCGTTCTCAAGGTGTTTCACCAGCACACGATGCTCAACACTAATGGTGGCGGGGGCTTTTTCGCCACCGTAAACAATGGCCGGTACCATGCCAGTGCGACGCAGGCGGCGGCTCGCACCTTTGCCCTGCTCACTACGGCTGACAGCGGTCAGACTGAAATCTAAATCACTCATGGGGGTGTACTCCATTTTTGCTAAAAAAAACCTCGTTAGAGGCGGGTATATTGTCTCCGCGACCAGAGACAACGGTAAATTGCTTAAATTATTAAGAGTGGCGTGCTCGGCGATTAATCCATGTAGAGCGAGCTAACAGATTCGTTATTGTGAATACGGCGAATGGTCTCCGCCAGTATTTCGGCAATACTCACCTGGCGAACTCGACTGCACTGCTGCGCCTCGGGGGAGAGAGGAATGGAGTCGGTGACGACCAGTTCATCCAGTTGCGAGCGTTCAATATTATCAATAGCCGGGCCAGAGAGTACCGGGTGGGTGATATAGGCTTTTACCTTGACTGCACCGTGCTCCTTGAGCGCTGCGGCTGCCTGACAGAGGGTGCCAGCGGTATCCACCAGATCGTCGATAAGGACGCAGGAGCGGCCAGAGACATCACCAATAATATGCATCACCTTGGCAACATTAGCCTGGGGACGACGTTTGTCAATAATCGCAAGGTCAGCGTCATCGAGTCGCTTGGCGAGCGCTCGGGCGCGCACCACACCACCAACATCCGGAGAGACGACCATTTGGTTCTTTTCCGGGGAGCGCCAGATTTCACTTAACAGCAGTGGCGAGGCGTAGACATTATCGACAGGAATATCGAAAAATCCCTGAATCTGATCGGCGTGGAGATCAACGGTGAGCATTTTATTAATGCCTGCTCCGACCAGCATATTGGCGACCACTTTGGCGGTAATCGCCACCCGTGAGGAGCGCGGACGTCGATCCTGGCGCGCATAGCCGAAGTAGGGGACAACTGCGGTAATTAGTTTGGCAGAGGAGCGGCGCACGGCATCGGCCATGACCATTAGCTCCATTAGATTGTCGTTTGTCGGGGCACAGGTCGGCTGGACAATAAAGACGTGGCGACCGCGCACGTTCTCCATCAGTTCGACCATCACTTCGCCATCACTGAATTTTCCTGTGATCGCTTTGCCCAGAGGAATACCGAGATGGTTGGCGATACTTTGTGCCAGCTGTGGATTAGCGTTACCGGCAAAGACCATCATGTGAGTAAGAACCTTCTCCGTTGGTGCTGCAACTGCAGCGGCCGACTGAAACAAGTGGCTGGGGTGCTAGGAATCGAACCTAGGAATGACGGGATCAAAACCCGTTGCCTTACCGCTTGGCGACACCCCAATTGGGTCATAATCTACTTGTCTGATTCATCAGGCAGGTCTGCAACGGTGAAATATTCACACCGCGTGCAACAAATCCGTGCCATGGGGCGGGAACTGCTGCCAACCTCTGCTCTGCCTCGGCACGACTGCTGCACGGGGCAAAGAGTGACGCGCCAGTGCCGCTCATTGCGGCCTCTCCCTGTTGACGTAGCCAAGCAAGTGCATTGGCAACTGAGGGGTAGCGCTGACAAACGATATCTTCACAGACATTATTTGTATCACCTGAATCAAGGGCGCGTATTGTGATGGCTGGGCAATCGCGTGTCAATTCTTTAGCCTGAAAAATTTCCGCTGTCGCGACCGCGACGCCCGGATTAATGACAAGGTACCAGGGCTCTGCAGGGTTAATCGGCGTCAGTTTTTCTCCAACGCCCTCGGCCCAGGCGGCATGACCAAAGATAAATACCGGGACATCCGCGCCTAAAGTGAGGCCGAGTTTGATGAGCTCATCGGTGCTTAAATGGAGTTGCCAAAGCTGGTTTAGGGCTACTAGCGTGGTGGCGGCATTAGAGCTGCCGCCCCCTAAGCCACCACCCATCGGGAGTATTTTATCGAGGGTGATGCTCGCTCCCAACGCGGGGTGACCACGCTGCGTTGCCAGCTGTTGTAGCGCTTTGGCCGCCCGCAGTACGAGATTATCAGCGTTGCTGACGCCGGTAAGTGGGGTGGTTAACGCCAGAGTGCCCCGATTATTCAGGCTAAAGCTGAGGCTATCACCAAAGTCGAGAAACTGAAAAGCGGTTTGCAGCAGATGGTAGCCGTCGGGGCGGCGTCCGGTAATGTGCAAAAAAAGATTAATTTTGGCGGGGGAGGGCCAGCTTGGCGCATCAGGCGTGCTCATCGTGATGGTGCAAATGCCAAGTCTGACCAGCGATGGATAACAATGCGAACCTTGCCCTCATCGCCCTCCATAAAGAGCTGTTTAGGCAGGCGTTGGCTGACCGAGGGGGTACCACTCTCCTGATAGCTTGGCAGAGTGACCTGCCACCCTGACTGCTTTAGGGCGATCATCTCTCCGTGGCTGTTCAGCGTCTGCTCGCCGTCACCCGGTGCGGGAATGCCGCGCACCCAGTAGACGATTGCCGAGATCGGTACCTCAACACCAAAATGTTGTAGTAAGAGTTGTTCCGCAGTCGCAGCGGTAAAGGTTTCGCTATCGTTATTGGTGAGAATCACCCGTTCCGGATTACCCTCGATGCGCATACTCTCACCGCCATTGGGGGTGAAGAGATCGATGGTGTAGCTGCGTTCATGTTGCTGCCAGATCATCGTGGCAATCATGCCATCATCATCACGATTAAGCGCCATGCGTCCGTTAATCTGCCACTGGTTGAGTTGCAGCAGCCGTTTCTGGTCGGCATTAAGATGGGCAGTATTTTCGGCAGTCGGTAGGGGTGGCGGTGCCATGGCGCAGCCGGCAAGCAGGAGCAGCGCGAAAAGGGGTGTCGCGCAGCGCGAAGGGCGTAGCGCTAACCTGAGTGAAAGGGTGATCAGGGGAGAAACCGCTTGATGGTCTTTTGTAACACTGGGTGATTCGGGGCAAACTGTCCAGCCTGCTCCCAAATATCACGCGCCGCGCTTTTATCGCCCGTGGCCCAGAGAATTTCGCCGTAATGGGCGGCAATTTCGCCATCCTTGAGTAGTTCATGGGCTTGGCGGGCGTAGTCTAGCGCTTCGTCAAGACGTTGGAGACGGTAGAGCACCCAGCCCAGACTATCGAGAATAGCGGCATCCTTGGGCTGTTGTTGCAGGGCGCGCTGAATATAGTCCAGTGCCTCCAGATAGCGATCAGTACGATCAGCTAGGGTGAAGCCCAGGGCGTTGAGGGCATTCACCTCTGCGGGATGCTGGCTCAGAATTAGCTTCAGATCTGCCTCAAGAAGATCAATACGGTCGATTTTTTCGTAGGCAAGGGCGCGTGCGTAGCGGATATCCTTATCGTCAGGGGCGATAGCCAGCGCTTGATCGTAGTAGTTAATCGCCGTGACCGGCTCATTTTGTTGCAGATGGATCTCTGCCAGCGCACTTAGGCGGCGCAGGCTATCGTTATCGCTGCCAATGTAGATCCCCTCAAGATGGGTAATTGCCGCACCGAGTGAGTTCTGTTTGGCGATGAGCGCGGCGGCGCGAAATTGCGCATTCAGATAGGGGTGGTTACCGTTGTGGGGGTTCTCTTCTGCGGCGGGAGTGATGCTGCGGTACCAGTTAATGGCAGCATTCAGATCGCCGTCAAGCTCCGTGACCTGCCCCAGAGCCTGACGCGCGTTGGCACTATATTCGGGGTCATCAACCAGTTTTAGCAGTTGCGTCTTGCCCTCTTCGTGATGGTTGAGTTGCAGCGCCAGCAGTGCATGGCTGTAACTAATTTCGCCCTCTTCAGGATATTTTGTGGCAAGCTCACGAAAGATATGGAGTGCATCCTCGTAGCGCTCATACTGAATAAGCAGTTTGGCGTAATAGTGGTGCAGATCCAGCGACGGGGGGGCGGCGGCAATATTCTCCCCGAGCCGTTTGAGCGCCTCTTGCCCTAACCCCTGAGAGGCCAATAGTTGTACCTGGAGGCGGTTACCATCGTAGTGGCCCGGGTTTTCGCTGAGCAGCGTCTCAATGTACGCTGCGGCCTGCGAGCGGCGATTCAGCCGTAATGCCAAGGTGGCCTGCATTATCAGGCGACTCTCATGGTCGATAAAGCTGCGGTTAAGGGTCGTCTGCTCTTTTTCCAGGGTATTTAACAGTTCAGCAAAAAGGTTTAGTGCGGCATCACTTTGCGTCGATTCGGCAAGAATGGTGGTGAGTATTGCTAATGACTCTTTGACATGAGCGGTACGCTGTTCGGTGTCGCCATCACGATTGAGGCTATTGCGAAGAATCGCGCGCAAATGGGGGGTTGCCGCGTCAAGCTGTCCCTGATTAACCAAAAGAATTGCCAGAGCACGCACCGGCCCTTCACTTTCGTCATCAAGCTCCAGCCAGAGCTGCGAAGCAGTGGTGGCAAGGGGGTACTGTTTTGCATTAAAGGCTGCTTCCGTGGCGTACTGCGCCAGACGCGGGTCGCGGGTAGTGAACGCCGCAGCAAGATAGTGGTGGGCAGCGGCGAGATGATCTCCTTTTTGGCGTGCAAACTCTGCGGTTAACAGCCGAAAGGTCAGCTCACCACCCAATTCATGATTCGGCAGGTTGACACGCGACTTGTCAGGGACGCTATCCTCCGTCTCCGGGGGGCGATCTGACGCTGGCGGTAGTTGACTGCAGCTGTTTAGGGTGGTCAGTAGCAGCGCTGTGGCAACCGCTTTTGCAAGGAAAAAAGTGTCTCTGTTCATCGCGACATGATAACCGAATTTAAGGTTGAATTTGCAGCTTTACTAATGGTGAGCATCGCAAATATAGCCAAACCACTTGGAAGTGCAGGTAGGCGGTTCTGATGAGCTTAGCTGATTAAGTGATTGGGGTGAGCGACTGAAGCCAACGACCCTGCAATTTCAAGTAGAAAGGGTATAGATAAGCCCATCACCTTGTAGGCGGGAGTTCGCTCTGTGGCTCTGTAACGTACGACTTGGAGTCAAGTCGCAGTTTCCACTCTGCGGCATGACCGTTCTTTAAGTCATAGGCAATAATACGGTGGTGGTTGGTATCGGTAATTAACACCTGATCACCGATGATGGCCAATCCACTCGGCTCATTAAGCTGTAACGCACTGGGGGGTTCACTACCCGAACCCGGTTTACCCGTGCCCAGCAGCGTGCGAATGGAACCTTGCTGCAGATCCATGCTTTTTAGTTTGTGGTTGTAGGTATCGGCAATTAATAGCTGGTCACTGCCGTATGCCACGACTCCAAGGACATGTTGCAACTGAGCCTGATCGAAGGCGCCATCGCGATCGCCAAAATCGAAGAGCCCACGACCGATAAGTGTCTCTACCTGACCCTTTTTTAAGTGAATGCGGCGGATGGCGGAATCCTCTGCATCCGCAACATAGAGCCAATCACCCACAATGGATAGACCGCTCGGCTGGCTGAAGGTGGCGACGGGTAACGCCCCATTGTCGATGCCCTCCCGACCACTGCCTGCATAGGGAGAGGCCCTTTTTGTCTTGGTGTTGTAGCGCCATATCTGGTGACTGCCGGCCATCGCGATGTAGAGCATATCGCCCTCCAAAGCCAGCCCCCAGGGTGATGCCAGCCCTATCTTAAGGGCATGGTAGTTGCCTTCAGGGAGACGTTGTAACTCGCCATTTCCAGCGATTCGACTAACTTTGCCGCTCTCAAGATCCAGATAGCGAATAAGGTGGTTTCCGGTATCTGCAATATAGAGACCCTGTTCGGAAAAGATGACCCCTTGAGGTGAGTTAAAGCGACTGCTGTTAGCATCGCCATCGACACTGCCCGATTCAGGCCCGCCGATAATCTTCTCGATGTTACCTTGGTGATCTGCAAGGATGATCCGATGATGCAGCGTATCACTGATGGCAACCTGTTTTGCGGATGTTGCGATCTTGCCCGGTGCCGCCAGTAGCGAGGCGGCCAGTTTCTCGCTCTCTAGGGCGATGGGTATGGAACGATCATCAAGAATCGCTCGGT
>JADGBN010000094.1 GCA_015231435.1 Gammaproteobacteria bacterium | reverse complement strand
ATGGAAGGCGGCAAAGTCGCGAATCCCCATGAGCTTAGTAAACCTAAGTGATTGGGGTGAGCGACTGCAGCCAACGAACCACCGTTTTCAAGGATGACGGGTATATCCTATCGGTACTGTTTTAAAGCTAACAACAAGCTGCGATGTAAAAAACGTTAATCTGAGTAACCGTTCAGACCCCCACTACTTTTTCTCCCTCTCCCTTTGGGAGAGGGTTGGGGTGAGGGTAAAAAAAACAGGGTGTCTGAACGTTTACTAATCTGACCGGACAATCGCCGCTTTGTCGCTCATCGCCGGTAACTTCACCATTAACACCGTGCCTTTGCTGTCTGAACTGGTAAAGCTCAACTCACCTTTCATGGTTTTAGCCATCAGCATCGCCGAATAGGTACCAAGGCCGTTCCCCCCCTTCTTGCCACTGGTGACATATTTTTCAAAAAAACGCTCGCGGATCTCCTCAGGGATAACCCCCTGATTACAGATCTCGATAGTCGTTGCGGCCACGGTTGGGGTGACCACAATCTGTACCGTTGCCTCTGCGGGTGATGCCTCAATCGCATTATTGATAAGATTTATAAACAGTGCCTGGCAAAGCAACTCCTCGCCAAAGACGACAACCTCCGTATCGCCGGTGAGGGCCACAGTGACAGAGTGCGCTTTGGCAACCATTTCACAGCTACGCAAGCTCTTCTTCAGGGTAGCAGCAATATTGACCTGTTGCGGCTCATATTGGTAAGTGCCCTGCTCCATTTTGTAGATATCCAAAGAGTTATTGACCATCTTGAGAATCATCTGTGCCGACTCGCGAATCACCACAATCTGTTCAGGGTCACCATAACTTTCCAGCAGATCGACCGCCGCGAGTACCGCACTTAACGGCCCTTTAATATCATGCCGGGTCATGCGCTCAACATCCTCCAGCAGACGGAAGTTGCGAATATGCTGTTCGAGACTCTCCTGCATATCGTGTTGCGATTTGCGAATCGCCATGTGGGCGTTGATGCGCGCCATCATCACCTCGGGAATCGGTGGCTTGGAGATATAATCGACACCACCCACATTAAACCCCTCGATAATCGCATCCGGATCGTCATTGGCGCTGAAAAATATCACTGGAATCGCCTCAGTATAAGGACTCTCCTTAAGACGGCGACAGGTCTCAAAACCACCGATTCCCGGCATCGAAACATCAAGAATAATCAGATCAGGGGGCTGTTGCCGTGTCTGCTGTAGCGCCGCCTCACCACTGCCTACACTCTCCACTAGGTAGCGATTATCGATAATCGATTTGGCAAGTTCGATAGAGGAGGCATCATCATCAACCAGCAACACTCGGGGTTTATCACCCGCAGTGGATCTGACTGCTTTTGCAGTTTGAACCTGCGAAGAGTCACTCTTAGGAACATCGGGCAGGGTGCGGCTGCGCCCCTTGGGTGGCACATGCACCCCCTTTTTTAACATGGCATGAAGTTTGTCGCGAAACGTCTTGGGGGTAAAAGGTTTACAGATGATATCGGTCACGCCCTGCTGCAGGGCGAAAATCACATTGGCACGATCGACTTCAGCAGTGACCATCAAGACAGGTATAGCAGCGTGGGTGGCGCTGTTGCGTACCGCCCGCAGCAACTCAATGCCATTCATCACCGGCATATTCCAGTCGGTAATAATAAGATCAATACGCTCCTTGAGCAGCAGCTGTAGCGCGATTTTGCCGTTAGCTGCCAGAACAATATGGCGGTACCCCAAATCGACCAGCATGCGGTTAATGGTGTTGCGTATCGGCTCAAAATCATCAACCACCAAAAAAGAGAGCTCCTGATTAACTATCATGATTAACTCAGTCCTGATCGCCCGTCATCACTTCATTACCTCTCACTTCATGATATTGCTGCATCACCTGCTTCACCGCATCAAGCTGATTAAGAAAAACCGGCACCAGCGCTGGATCAAACTGCGTACCGCTCTGCTCACTGATATAACCGACACTCTTGTCAAAGGACCACGCCTCTTTATAGGGTCGCTTGGTGGTCAGCGCATCAAAAACATCGGCAATTGCCACCATGCGGCCCTCAATCGGAATATCTTCCCCCTTAAGATTATGAGGATAACCCTGACCATCCCAGCGTTCATGATGCGTAAGGGCAATGGCGCGTGCCATGGCAAAAAGCGTTGACTGTTTGGTGCTGCAACCAATAATCTCGGAACCGAGAACAGGGTGTTGTTTCATCTCCTGCCACTCTTGGGCGTTGAGTTTTCCGGGTTTACGCAAAATATGATCCGGGGTACCGATTTTGCCGATATCGTGCATCGGTGCGACATGCAATAACTGTTCGCTGGCATATTGATTCCAGCCGAACCCTCTGGCGATAATTTCGGCGTAGTGCGACATCCGAATCACATGCAGACCGGTTTCGTTATCGCGATACTCTGCGGCTTTACCGAGCATCTGCAAACTCCGTAAACGGCTTTCAATAAGCTCCTGATGCTGGTGGTTAAGAAGATGCCGATAGTGCTCACTCTGAGAGTGCAGATTCAGGTGGTTGCGCACACGGTTACGAATAATCCTGCTGCGAAAAGGTTTAATAATATAATCTACCGCCCCGAGCTCTAGGCCACGACTCTCATCATCATCACTATCATTGGCAGTACAGAAAATTATCGGGATATGGCTGAAACGGTGATCCTCCTTAAGCCGCTCCAGCACCTGATAACCATTTATACCGGGCATCATCACATCAAGCAGTATCAGATTGGGAAGGTGTTTTGCAACATTTAACAGTGCGCTGCGCCCATCCTTGGCAAAAATAAGATCGTACTCATCCTTAAGAATATGGCGCAGCAGCTGAAGATTTTTTGGTTCATCATCAACCACTAACACCTTGGCTTTTTCTCCTCTACTCACTAATCACAACTCCCATGGTTATACGCTGAATATAGTTAGCAATTAGTTGTCGCGCCTCATGAAAGGCAAAATCATCAATCAACCCCTCCAGACGGTTGAGATAATCCGGTGAAAGAGACTCGGCCAGCTGTTGCAAAGGGGTCTCATCGACACGATCCTCCGCCAATGCTGCATCAATATCGCGTAGTAACTGAACGGCCTCAGCTGGGTTACCCGAAACCAGCGTCTGACTGCCAAACTTAAAACCCGCATCCTTGTCGCTATCGCGCAATTCACGCAGCGACCGCACCACCTTGTCTGACTCCTCCTGCAACAGTGGCAGCAACTCCATCGCCTCGCTTAAACTCTGATGCGCGGCAACCTCCAGCTTCGCCATTAACTTGGCAAGACGAAACGCCCCAAGATTTGCACCCACACCTTTCAACTTATGGGCATACTGCACCAGTTGATCCTGCTGCTGCCGCTCGAGAAGATTGCTGATTTCTGCCATCATCATCTCGTAGTCACGCAAAAAAGTGAGCAACGATCGCTGATAGATATCGGCCTTGCGCCAAATCGACATCGCCTTTTCGGTATCAAATCCCTCTAGTTGCAGCATCTGCTCTCCCCCCTCTTGCGTTGCGTTATCTTGGTCATCAATCACAGTGACGTTTTGCTTAACAGCGGGATGAGCAGGAATAATCCATTTCGCCATGGTGGTAAACATCTGTTCCAGATCCAGCGGTTTACCAATAAAGTCGTTCATTCCCGCAGCACTCCCCTCAAAACGGTCACCGCTCATCACATTGGCAGTCATCGCAATAATCGGCAGTGCCTTAAAGCGGCTATCTTGCCGAATGGCACGGGTTGCGGTGTAGCCATCCATCAGCGGCATCTGCACATCCATCAGAACGGCATCAAAGTGTTCCACATTAAGTAACGTGAGAACCTGCGCACCATCTGCGACACTGACCACCGTCATCCCGTGCTCTGTTAAAATGAGCTCTGCAAGCTCACGATTAATTTCGTTATCTTCGGCAAGCAGCAGACGGGCACCGCGTAACTGTTTTAAGGCGCTGCTATAGTCAACCACCGCCTCTTCACCCAGCGCCAACGCATTACCCAAACGAAAGGGCAGATTAAAATGAAAGTGTGATCCCACCCCTGCTTCACTCTCCACCCAAATGCTACCGTGCATCAGTCGCGTCAGATTACGGCAGATGGATAATCCAAGCCCGGTGCCGCCAAACTTGCGTGTGGTCGAACTGTCCGCCTGACTAAAGGAGTGAAAAAGACGTTGGCACTGCTCCTGGCTCATCCCAATGCCACTGTCACTAACACAAAAGTGCAGAACAAACTGATCCCCTGATACTGCCTGCTGCGTCACACTAACGGTGACCGTCCCCTCATGGGTAAACTTAACCGCATTACTACAGAGATTAATCAGGATCTGACCCAACCGTAACGGGTCACCCAGCAGCACATCCGGCACGTTTTCCGCGACCTGATAACTTAGCGTCAACCCTTTTTCCAGCGCCCGCTCACTAATGTTAGTGTTAACTTTTTGCAGCACACCGCTAAGACTGAAATCGATGCGGTCGATCTCCATCTTGCCCGCCTCAATTTTTGAGAAATCAAGAATGTCGTTAATTATCCCCAGTAGTGATGATGCAGAGGTGTGCACCTTCTCGATATAGTTGCGCTGTGTGGCGTCCAGATCAGTATCGAGTGCCAACCGTGTCATCCCGATAATGGCATTCATCGGCGTGCGGATTTCGTGTGAGACATTGGCAACAAAATCACGCCGCACCCGTTCAAGATGTGACAGGCGGGTGATGTTACGGGCATGTAATAAATTTTTCCCCTCGCCATAAGGAACAATACGCACCTCAAGATGAAGATCCTCGTCAACAGGGGCAGTCATCAGTAACGGGCGGCTAAAATCAGCCGTGGCAAGATAATCGGCAAAGAGAGCATCAGGGATCGCTTGGGTAACAGGCACCTGATCGACGCTCTCACTATCGGGCAGATTAAAGGTTGCCGCCGCCACACGGTTCCACCACTCAACACGATTCTGATCATTAAAAATAATAGTCGCATCAGGAAGCGCATTGGATGAGTCGTCAAGCGCACTGAGAAGATTATTAAGTTTTTTGCGGCTCTTCTTGCTGCGATGGTGAAGCCTGTCAACATAGTCAGTAGCGATACACCATAAACCTAGCACCCGCGGTCGCGCATATTTACCCGGATCACTAAACCAGTAAAAAGTGCGGATCATCTGCACAAAGTGCCAGATTGAATAGATAATAAAAAATAGTAACAGCGCCTGCTGATAGTCGTAAAGCTCGACCCTTAATTGCCATGTAAGCGTTAAGGTAATCAACAGCATTGTCAGTAGCACCAACAGCTCTTCTGTCAGGGCATAGCAGGGAAAGCGCTGATACCAGTATTGATCCTTTTTCATCCCGTTTCCTGTGATGTTTATGACACTTTTATTTGGGCATATACCCTTTCTACCTGAAATTGCAGGGTCGTTAACAAGTCGTTTGGGTATCGTTGCGGCGTCTGATAACCGAGCACGCCATAAAGAGAGGTCGTTATTAGCTAGGAAATTTTCTGCAGCTGTTGGCGTTTGTCGATAAAAAGGCTGTTACCCTTAATTTTCTTCGCCATGTGTTTGGCGTCTTTAGCCATAGTGGCAATATCATGATAAGAGGTGCAGCGATTTGGGTCGGGCTGAACAGCACCCAAAGAGATAGAGATAAAGGGGAAAAAGAGTTTCTCTCCGTGACGATCCTCGCCCTCAATACCGCCACGTTTGCGATCATCTTCGTTATAAAAGCCGGGTGAACGCTTAGCGAAGCCATCAAGAAATTGCTGGCAACGCTGTTCCCAATCCTCACTCTTCATTATTAATACAAAATCATCACCACCAACATGACCGATAAAGTCCTGATGAATATCACAGTGGCTGTGCAGCAGTGAGGCTACCCCCTTAATCACCTCATCGCCCAGTGCATAACCATAGGCATCGTTATAGGGTTTGAAGTGATCCAGATCGACATAGACCACGGTAAAGTGGTCACCTTTGGAGATAAGCTCACTGAGACGATCGTTAATCGGTACATTGCCCGGCAATCCTGTTAGCGGATTGGCATAGCGTGCGGTACGAATCTGGCGGTCAGTAATAATTCGCAGCAGATCGACCACATGACCGATACCGCAGTAACTGCCATCGTGGGTAATCAGAAAGTCCTGTTGTGATTTATTGAGCAGGCCGCTGGTGAGTTGTTGACTCACCATTTCAATGGAGAGTTCAAGTTCAACCTCTATCGGATCATGTTCCATAAACTCAGCGATCGCTTTTTTACCGTAAAGATCACGACCGTAACGGGTAAGAAAAATATCCATAAAACCGAGACGTCGCACCACGCCAACCGGACAACCATCATCAACCACGGGAATGGTCTGCAGCTGCGGTGAGTTATGAAAGATATTGCCAACATCCTCTACCAGGGCCGAGGGGGTGACGGGCGTAACCTCATCAAGCAGAATCGCCGCACTATTTTCATAATCAACAAAACTGCCGCGCTCACCGGTTATCCGTGTCATCCGCTTGGAGGGGGTGACGCGTGGTGTATCATTCACTTTACCGATCATCCGCCCCGACATCAGATGCACGCCAAGTTTCTCCAGCGTCGTCAGTTGAACCTCATCATGGACGGCATTGGCAACCACTCGTGTTCCTGTCTGGCGTGCCGCATGAATGGTGGCGCGAATAAAGTCCTGCACGACCAAGTTGACGTCAATACCCTGCAGAAATCCGGGATCGACCATGACATAAAAGGGGCGTATTTCCGAGAGCAGCACAAGGGAACCCTGATTACTGCCAAAATAGTCGATTGCAAACTGAAATCCTGACTCACGATAGCTCGCCAGCGTCCCCATGAACCCCTTAATATCGCTGGTAAAACCGCACTCGGGCAGCTTAAACAGCAGCTGTTTTGGCGCAAGACCGACTCGCTTGCAGAGATCACGAACAATCTTTGCGGTAAAGCGTTGGTCAATTAACTCCTGAGGCGTCACCGAGAAGATTACCTTGCCCGGGAGTTTTTGCGCGACAAAAGATTCTGCAATCATCTCCAGCGCCAGCAGCTTAAACTCATGCTGGCGATCGAGGCGTCGGGCAATCCAGCAGAGCATCTGCGGATGATAGAGCGGACTATCCTCAGGCCCGCTAATTATCGTCTCATAGGCATGTATTGTCTGATCCCAGGTATCGGTGACCGGCGAAAAGAGTGGAGAGAGCAGGCGGCTGCGTAAAATACGGTCAAACAGTTTGACACTCTTTTCATCAAGATAGGTATGCGCAGGCGCCTCCCATAGCAGATCGTTACCGATACCTCTTCCGCTTTCCGTCATATAAGAACAGATCATTTTCTTGCTCCTTGAGGCCATTAGCAGCGTGCTCAGATCACGGTATTGTCAGCAATCACAGTACCCTTGACGACAATCAGAATACCATCACGAACAACAATACCAGCACCATGCTCCCCATCTGTCTTACCATGAGGAGAGAGTCTTACACGGTTACCAATACGGACATTTTTATCGATAATGGCATTATCGATAATACAGTGATGACCAATGCCAATATCGGGACGTTGCAGCCGCCGATTCTCTTCACGCATCGCTGCCGTTTCAAAATAATCAGCCCCCATCAGCACCACTTTATAGAGCTGAGTATTGTAGTTAATCAGGCTGCGCAGCCCAATCACACTATATTCGATATGGGCGCCACTAATAATTGAAGCTTCGCCAATAATTGCCCGTTCAATCGTGGCACGATTAATTTTGGCAACCGGAAGGTAGCGTGCTCGGGTATAGATCGGATCATTGACCGCGAAAAAATTAAACTGGGGAACTGCATCAGTGAGATCGAGGTTCGCCTGAAAAAAATGACGAATAGTGCCGATATCTTCCCAATAACCCTGAAAAATATGGGCCTGAAGCTGTAATCGCGACAGCAGATTGGGAATAATCTTTTTGCCGAAATCTTCATCGTTATTATCCAGTGCTTCACAGAGCGTGCGGTAACTGAAGAGATAGATCCCCATATTTACCAGCACTTGCTGATCCTCACCAGCAATCGTCGCCGCAGCGGCTAACTCGTGACTAATCACCAGCGAGTTAATCACCGTCGGATCAGTCGGCTTCTCGACAAACTCCTCAATTTGACGATGGTTATTCACCCGCAGCAAACCCAAACCAGCCACACCGGCTACAGCAACAGGTTTGGCTGCAAGCGTGACATCAGCGCCACTGGCCAAATGCTGTTCAACCATTTGTTGAAAATCCATCTGATAGAGCTGATCACCGGAAAGGATAAGGATGAGGTCATCATCCGCCGCCTCCAAATGGTGCAAATTCTGCCGCACCGCATCAGCAGTCCCCTGATACCAGTTATCACCATGTTTGGTCTGTTCTGCCGAGAGAATATCGACAAAACCACCGCCATAGGGATCAAACTTATATGCCTGCTGAATATGACGATGCAGCGAAGCAGTATTAAACTGGGTTAAGACAAATATCTGGTTAATACCCGAGTTAAGACAGTTACTAATGGGAATATCGGCAAGCCGGTATTTACCGGCGAGGGGAACAGCGGGTTTACAGCGTTCGCTGGTGAGCGGTTGCAGACGAGTCCCGCGACCACCACCCATAATGATACTTATGACACGTTTTTTTATCATTCAGATAGCTCTGCTAGGTTAATGCTGATGGCTAAAAGCATTCTCAGCCTTCCTGAAAGAGTTGCAGTTACGCTCATTGGATAACCGCACGGTTACATCAACCCGGAGATCTCCTTCTGTTTTTGCAACCGCTCGTAATCCTCGCAGCAGTAACTGTCACAAAAGAGTGCGTTAGCATGAGCAATATCTTCACCACAAAAATGACACTCACCATTCGCATAAAGACGTTTACTGAATTTTTTGCGCTGATGCGCAAGCAGTGCTATGGTGAGATCCAGTGCGGTCTGATGTGCGCTCATATCAATGATATCGGCACAACGATCTTCTCCACGGCTCTGACTTAAAAGTGTTGCGATAGACATTGGGTAACTCCTCTTATGGTAAAAAGATGCCGCCAGTGTAAGCATGGAGTGTGGCGATTTAATGATTAAATCATAACGAATTTATGACGTTCACATCTTCGCTAGCGTGGAGATGACCAAGCAGCGGTCGTCTCCCAACTGCTGCCCACACCACCCCAACCACTCTACTTTTCTCAGCTCATTGAGAGTTGCATCTATGCCGCACCCGCATTTTTAGTGATTTTTGCTATCAATATACTGGAGTTAGCACGACCACCACTTTTATTTCATCACTTTGTCACCATTTACCCGCCTAGGTTGATTGATATTAATCAACCAACTTACGATACTACACTCCCTTTTTTATCTATGGATACCTCTATGTCGCTTTCGGATACTACTGCAAACCCCGCCCCTTTAGGCCTCTGTGCTTTTGGACTTACCACCGTCCTGCTTAATCTCGCTAATGCCGGGCTTTACCCCCTTGATGCTATGATTCTTGGCATGGGGATCTTCTATGGTGGCATTGCCCAAGTCATTGCCGGGATGATGGAGTGGCGTAAAGGGAATACCTTTGCCACCACCGCCTTCACCTCCTACGGTTTTTTCTGGCTCAGTCTCGGTGGTCTTTTAGCACTACCAAAACTCGGCGTTGCCGAAGCACCTAACCTAACGGCAATGGGCGCCTATCTCACCG
>JADGBN010000093.1 GCA_015231435.1 Gammaproteobacteria bacterium | reverse complement strand
AAAGTTGCGGTTAGTATGTTAGGTAAAATTAAAACCACGGCGCAGATGATCGCCCTAGGTATGCTGCTTTACGGAAATAACCTCTTTAACCTCCCCATCGCGATCATCGGGCTATATACCCTCTACCTCGCAGCGATACTGACGCTTTGGTCGATGATCTGCTATCTGCGTGCGGCGCGGGCATCGCTGCAATAGTGAAGGTGACGCTCTCGTCAGGCCAGCTGCAGTTTTACTAATGAGGCGATAGCATGGTGGTTGCTAATATCGGGATTAATGATTAACTCAACAATCGTCACTGCCGCCAGATCAACCTGAAAATCTTCGCTTTCATGCGTTGTCCCTGTGGGGCTGAAGTTCCACTGTTGCCGCACAATCTCTTGATACGACTCTCCGTTATTAGAGGAGCAGCGCAACAGATACTCTTGGGTACGTTCAACCTCCGACTCGGCAAAGTTCACTCTAATTCTGTGTAGCTGCTGCGGATGGTCAAAAATTATTCTAATTGTCTGGACACCGCCTATTGCGGCGCGCCAGCCGGGTAACTCGCCGGGTAACATCGCCGACTCGATGGGAAAATCGCCCGCCTCCGAGGTGACCTCCACCGCCGCAAGCTTCTCAAGATCTAACCATAGCGGATCAACAGAACCGCTTTGTTGCTCTGTCGGATTAATCATTTTCTTACGCATCAGAATCTCCTCTGCTTTGGCTGGTGAGTGTTAACCGTTCAGACCCCCACCACTTTTGCCCCCTCTCCCCTCGGGAGAGGGTTGGGGTGAGGGTAAAAAAGCAGGGTGTCTGAACGTTTACGGTGAGTGTTAAGCCTTAACTTAATGACATTGGGTGAGTGGCCATAGTTTAATCGCTTCTGTCCCATTATTTCTAATTGGTAGAAATTATAAATACCCAAAATCATTGGAAATGATGGAAGTGCGGCAAAGTCGCGAATCCCCATGAGGGTAACCGGGGATGACGATACGAGGTAAACGCAGCATGCATGAACAATTAACGATTAAGTGTATTTAGTAAACTGTCACCGTAATTCTCATTCCCATATGTTCAGGACGAACGGTATGCAGCGACGGTAATTCCCCTACCGTGGACGACTGCAAGGATGCAGGAGGTAGAGCGGAGCAGGGAGCCAGAGCCGAGGGGTGCCCGAAGGGCGGGGTGGTTATCGAGAAGCCGCCGAGTGAGCGTGGGAACGAGTCAAAATGAGATAATATTTCAAAAAATGCTACAATGCGAGACCCCAAGCATTTTGCATATAAGCCCCGAAGCGGCCGCTTCGGGGAAGTATTAGTGCGCCAATAACTGGCATGTCAAGAAACTGGCATGTCAAGACCCCAGTCATGTGTTAAATAGAGTGACGGAGAGATGAGATATGGATAGTGTAGAAGAGATTTACAATAAGGCCCTGACCCTTGATCCCCTAGGGTTACAGGAGCTTGAGGATTTTCTGGATTTTTTACTCAGTAAAAGAGAGGGGACGAGCAGCACCGCGACCCCTTTTCCTGCCAGCCATTTAGAGGATATCGATACGATTTCCCCCTATGAGGGCAGAGCATTAAGTTTGGATGAAATGGATCGGGTCATTGAGTGGGAAGCGGGCAGAGCGCAGCAAAATGGGTCCAGTAAAATGGCAGATAGAAGACGATGACCAAAAAGGGGATCGCCGCGATGCGCATGAGCGTTAGCAGATTCGGGATCGATTTAGTAAAGCTGTTCATTTAGTGTAAGTGGTCATATAGCGCCTGTGCCAAGGTGTGACTGATCCCTTTTACCCGCATTAAATCCTCAACCCCTGCGCGACGGATCTCTTGCAGACCGCCAAATTGACGTAACAGCAGTTGACGGCGCTTGGGCCCCAACCCTGGTACCTGCTCCAGCGTCGAGGTTACCCGTTGTTTAGCACGCTGTTGCCGATGGCCGGTGATCGCAAAGCGGTGCGCCTCATCACGGATCTCCTGAATTAGGTGCAGCCCCGGATCATCGGCGGGGAGTATAATCGCCTCACTGCGCCCAGACAATATAAGTTGTTCCATTCCGGGTTTGCGCGTCACCCCCTTCGCCACACCCACTAGGGTAATACCGACAATTTGCATCTCCGCCAACAGCTGCTCCGCCTGTGCCAGCTGCCCTTTGCCACCATCAATTAACAGCAGATCGGGATAACTCGCCTGTCGCTCCTGCTTAAGAAACTTAAAGCGACGACTCAACACCTGATACATGGCGGCATAGTCATCGCCTGCAGTAATGCCGCTAATATTAAAGCGTCGGTAATCACTACGCCGCGCCCCCTCAATGCCGTAAACGACACAGGAGGCGACCGTCGCCTCGCCCTGAGTATGGCTAATGTCAAAGCACTCTATCCACTGCGGCAGTTCATCGAGATCAAGCTGGTGTTGCAGCTGCATAAAGCGGTCATGATAGCCCTGACGGTTGGCAAGCTGAGCGTTCAGTGTCTGGACGACATTCTCCTCGGCCATCTGTAACCAGTGCGCCCGCTCACCCCGCACTTTATCGCTTATCTCAACGTGATAGTTGGCTATTTGTGACAGGGCAGTACTGAGCATCACCCGCTCCGCCAGCGGTTGATTAACAATAATGCGTGCCGGGATCTCCCGCCCGCCACTACTATCCCTGGCGGTCAGGTAGTATTGCGGAATAAAAGAGGCTAACAGTTCGCCGACACTGCTCTCCTGTCGCTGCTGCAAAAAGAGTACCCGACTACCCAGCTGCTGCCCTTTACGAACAAAGAAGATCTGTACGCAACTAACGCCGCCGCGCCGCGCTGCGGCAAAAATATCGACATCGCCCCCCTCGCCCACCACATACTGACTCTCTTGAATACGCCGCAAATAGGTGATCTGATCGCGGTAGCGTGCAGCCTGTTCGTAGGCCTGCGCTGCAGCGGCATGCTCCATCTTAACCACGAGTTCATCAATAATCGCCGCTTCGGCACCATTAAGAAACATCTCGGTATGACGGACATCCATCGCGTAATCTTCGCCAGAGATAAAACCGACACAGGGGGCGCTACAGCGCTCAATCTGATATTGCAGACAGGGGCGGGTACGGTTTTTGTAGTAACTATCTTCACACTGTCGCACCGGAAAGAGCTTTTGCAGCAGCGACAGGCTTTCTCGCACCGCCACTACCCCGGGATAGGGACCGAAATAGCGCCCCTTTTCACGCCGTGCCCCCCGATGGTAGGCAATACGCGGAAACTCTCCAGCGCTAATAAAAATATAGGGGTAGCTCTTGTCATCACGCAGCAGAATGTTATAGCGTGGATTGTGGTGTTTTATCAGACTGTTTTCGAGCAGCAGCGCCTCACCTTCCGTGTGGGTGAGGTTAATTTCAATAGCGGCAATTTGTGCCACCATGCTGCGATTTTTTGCCGACAGTGTTGTCGCACTTCGAAAATAGCTGGTCAGGCGATTTTTCAGATTTTTTGCCTTACCAACATAGATCACCACGCCACTGCTATCTTTCATGCAGTAAACCCCGGGGCGGGTCGGGGTGCTGCGCAAAAAAGCGGCAGCAGCAAAAACAGTCACGGCGCCGGAAGCGGATTCAGGCGCCGTTAGCGGAGGCTCATCTTCAGTAATCACCGCCAAAAAAACAGCCTAATGTTGGGGGCGCTTACCAATTAACTCTATCGGATAACCATCGGCATCCGCGACAAATGCGATAATCGTGCTACCCGCGTTCATCGGGCCGGCCGCACGCAATATTTTGCCGCCCGCCGCCGCAATCGCCGCTGTTGCCGCATAAACATCATCCACCTCTATCGCCAGATGCCCGAAAGCGTTACCGACTTCGTAACTCTCAACCCCCCAGTTATAGGTCAGTTCCAGAACAGTATGGGAAGATTCGTCACCGTACCCCAAAAAGGCCAAGGTAAAGCTGCCCTCGGGATACTCCTGCTGACGCAGCAACTGCATACCCAGCACACGGGTATAGAAGTCAACTGCGCGCGGCAGGTCGCCTACCCGCAACATGGTGTGCAACAAACGCATAACCGCTACCTAGCTTGCCGTGAAAGTGTGGTAGTTTGCAGCCAGAGAGGGGATCGGGTGAACATCAATTCGGCTCACCTGTGACAGCGGTGGCCCGCGTCGTGCCCAGCGAATCAGCGCATCTACCGCATCATTCTCCCCTATCGCCGTGATCTCAACCCGACCATCGTTCAGGCTACGCACTTCCCCCTTTAACCGCAAACGCAACGCCTCTTCACGGGTAGCACTGCGAAACCAGACACCCTGCACCCGCCCTTCAACACTAATACGCACCATTTTCATTCTGTAGATCCTCCAAATAGAGTTAATATCAATGCAGTGATCATCACCAGCAACAAAGCTTTTTAAGCTATCGCTGATTCTGCCACAACTGAGTAAAATGGGATATGGATAAAGAGATAAATTCGCGACATCCTCACGCTCGGCTCGACGCCCCTTTACCAGAGAGTCAACTCTGCCTCGCCTCCGCCTCGGCGCGACGTGCTGAGTTATTACGGCAAATTAACCTGCGTTTTACCACCATTCACTGCGATATTGACGAAACGCAGCAGCGCGGTGAGTCCGCCGAACAGTATTGTCTGCGTCTGTCACAGGAGAAGGCAGCGGCGGGGCGGGAGCGAATCGGCCATAGGCTGCCGGTGCTCGGCGCTGATACCATCGTTATCCTTAACCGACAAACCCTAGGTAAACCGCGCAGTAGTGAGGAGGCGGTGGCGATGCTGCTACGCCTTGGCAATCGTACTCACCAAGTGGCCACCGCAGTCACGATTATTGACCGCAAGGGAGAGAGTTACCGTGACATTTCAGTCAGTCAGGTCACCTTTCGCGCCATTAGCCACGCTGAGGCAGTACGTTATGTCGCCAGCGGCGAACCGCTGGATAAGGCGGGTGCCTACGCGATTCAAGGGGTTGCCGCCCTGTTCATCAGCCATCTTGAGGGGAGCTACTCCGGGGTGATGGGGCTGCCCCTCTACGAGACCGCACAACTTCTGGCAAAGGTAGGCGTTCAGGCGCTGTAAGCTAGACGACGCGGCGTATTAACAGCGACCAGAGCATAAATATCAGCAGCAGCGGGGCAATCGCGCTAATAAAGGGGGGGATCTGGTAGATAAGGACAAACTGACTGAAGATGCCGCTAAAAAGATAAAAGCCGATGCCCACCAGCGAGCCCACCATTATCCGCTGGCCAATACTCACTTCACGCAACGAGCCAAAAACAAAGGGGGTGGCGAGCAGCAGCATGCCAATAATGGTTAGCGGCGACAACACCCGCTTCCAGAAGGAGAGCTCGTAGGCGCGCGCATCTAACTGATTTTGCTGCATAAAACCGATGTAATCGAGCAGCGCCTGAAGCGATAGATGCTCCGGCGCGAGTTTGACCATGCCCAACAGTGCCGGGCGCAACTCGGAGTGCGCAAGCATCTCTGGCAGCTCCTCAACCACCACCTGCGTCCGGTTAAAGTGGGTTAGCCGCACCTCACGCAGTTGCCACTGCGGATCAATAAAGCGGGCATGTGTCGCCTCAATAATAGTCGCCAGTTTCCCCTCTTCATTCAGACGAAAAACCAGTAGACCACTCAGATCGCCGTTGGCAAGCAGGCGCTCAATCTGAATAAAGTCACGCTGCTCACGCACCCAAATCCCCTCATTGGTCACCGCCACCCGTTTCCCCAGAGCCACCGCACGCAACGCCTTGGCCTGCATCTCCCACTGCGGCGCCAACAGTTCGCCCACCAGCAGATTCAGCACAATAAACAGTAGCGAGATCTTCACCAGCGACAAGCCGATGCGTCCTATCGACACCCCTGCTGCGCGTACTGCGGTCAACTCCCCGGAACTGGCAAGCATACCCAAACCGAGAATCGTCCCCAACAGCGTCACCATAGGAAAGAGTTCGTGAATATTGCGGGGAATGAGCAGTAGACAGTAGTGCAGAATGACCCAGTGGCTGTAGTGGTGTTTACCGACATCGGCCACCTCCCCGACATAGGTGACAAAAAAGAAGAGGGCGAGCAGCACGGTCATCACCAGCAGACCACTGGTTAACACCGCAGTGGCGATATAGCGTTCAAGAATTCTCACCCGTGAACCCCCCTTGGTGTACGCCCAAAGAGCACCCGCCACCCCCCGTTTTGCCGTTGCAGCAGATAGATCGCCAAGATAAAAAAGAGCAGATGCACCCACCACAGCCCGACCAGCGGCGGCACCGTGCCACGCTCCAGCAGCGACCGCGCCGCAGTTAAAAAATTACTATAGAAGAGGTAGAGAAATACCGCAAAGAAAAGCACCGCCTGCCCCCCCCTGCCGTGGTGCGCTCCGGCTTAAGGGGAATGCCAGCAGCGCCAGAATCGGCACCATCAGAATTTGTGAAATACGCCACTGCAACTCGCCTATATCCTCAAGATTTACCGAATACCACAACTCACGGGTGGGGATCGCATTATCACGCCGAGTCGAAACCTTAACCACAGGTGTGCCTATCTGCAGATCATTTTTGGCAAAACGGGTCACCTGATACTGACGGCTACCGAGGGTTCCCTGATAGTGCTCCCCCGTCGCCAACGCTAACTGTCGCACTGCGGTTTGCGGATCTATCCATTCACGCATCCCCTCAGCCACCAACAGATCGATCTCCGTCCCCTGCTTGCGCAGCAGAAAGACCTGACCGCGCTGTCGTGCCCCCTCCGTCGCTGCCTCTCCGACATAGAGCATCGCACCATGCCCTATCGCCTGAAACTGACCGGGGTTCGTGGCACTGACCCCGCTTTCGGCTCGGGCTTCATCCTGTAACTGCTCAACCCGCTCCTCAGCCCAGGGGGTAAACCAAAGATTCAGCAGCGCGGCAAGCAGAAAGACCGGCAGCATCGCCACCATAATCGCCCCCAGCAGCGACCAGGGCGACACCCCGCAGCTCTGCATCACCACCATCTCGCTATCACGATTAAGCCTCCCCAGCGCCGCCATCGTCCCCAACAGAAAGGCCAGGGGGAGGATTAACACCAAATTGGAGAGCGCTTTATAGGCGAAAATGGTTAATAACATATCTGCCGGATAACTCCCCTCGCCGACTTCACGCAGAATGCGGATAAACGTGCCACTTAAGAGGATCGCCAGCAACAGTAACGCCACAGCAATGGCTGTTGCGGCTACTTCACGGCTAATGTGTCGGCGAATAATCACGATTTTTCATTTTGATAGAGGAGCAAGGAGTGCGATTCTGCCATAATATCGCCCTGAATATTCATCCCGATGACCCAAGGAGAGGACAAAATGCAGTTTATTGCCAGCAGCGACGACCTTACCCAACTCCCGCCAACCTCTGCCGATGCACGCAGCGCACTTATTGTTGCCATTCATAGCGATGGTCAACTGACAGCCGCCGCCGCTCTACTTAATCAGGCCAGCAACGGCGCAGTGGTGCGCCTGATAGCCGCCAACCCCCGTTGCACTAAAGCGGGAGAGCTCCTCTACACCCCGGAGATGCAGCTTGCCGACACCTCACAGCGTGTTATTCTTGCCGGCGCGGGGAGTCAAAATAAAACGCTCACTGAGGGGGATTTTCACAAAATCGTCAAAGCCGCCGCAGCGATGGTTAAAAGCCAATCACTCACGCACCTCACCTCGGCGTTAAGCCAGCTTCAGGTTGAAAATCGTGACAGCGCATGGTTAATAGGCTGCGAAACTGCCGCCTACAGCGCGGCGCACTACCGCTTTGACCAGCTTAAAAGCAAAAAGGCCGCAGAGGAGGCACCTGCATCCCTGCAGCAGGTGACGCTGCTTAACGACGCTGCCGCCAGCCCCGAGATTCACCGCGCCGTTGCCCTCGCCAACGCCCTGCATCAGGGAACTACCCTCACCCGTGACCTTGCCAACCTGCCGGGTAACCACTGCACCCCCAGCTACCTTGCCACACAGGCAGAGGCGCTGGCTAAACGCTATAAATCCCTTAAAACCACGATTCTTGATGCCGAGGCGATGGAAAAACTCGGCATGGGCGCCCTACTCTCGGTCGCTCGAGGTTCGAGCCAGCCGGCCAAGCTCATTGTCATCGCCTACCATGGCAAAAGCGGCAAGAAAAAACAGCTGAAAAACCCCATCGCCCTAGTCGGCAAAGGACTCACCTTTGATGCCGGTGGGATCTCAATAAAACCTGCCGCAGCGATGGATGAGATGAAATATGATATGGCCGGTGGTGCTGCCGTCTTTGGCACCCTCTGCAGCATTGCTGAAATGAATCTTCCCATAGATGTGATCGGTATTATTCCAAGCTCGGAAAATCTTCCCGATGGCAACGCTAACAAACCCGGGGATATTGTCACCTCAATGTCGGGACAGACAATTGAGATCCTCAACACCGATGCCGAGGGACGCCTAATTCTCTGTGATGCCCTAACCTACTGCCGCAGCTTCAAGCCCTCACTGGTTATCGATATTGCCACGCTCACCGGTGCCTGTGTCGTCGCCCTTGGCTCCCACGCCTCAGGGTTGCTGGGCAATGACAGCGCCCTGATTGAGGCGTTGCGCGCCGCGGGCGATCTCAGCGGTGACCGCGTTTGGCCGCTGCCGCTCTGGGATGAGTATGATGAGCAGCTGAAAAGCCCCTTTGCCGATATGGCCAATATTGGCGGTAAAGAGGCCGGAACGATTACCGCAGCCTGCTTTCTCGCGCGTTTTACCCGTGATCTGCGCTGGGCACATCTCGATATTGCAGGAACCGCCTGGGTCGGCGGTGGCGAAAAGAAAGGAGCAACGGCCCGCCCTGTCCCCCTGTTAACGCAGTTTCTGGTCAATCAAAGCCAACTGGGTGATTAGTTTAGCGACGCGATCATGACCCGCATCGACTTTTACATTCTACAACAGGCAGATCCGCTGCCCTTCCTCTGCCGCCTGGTTGAAAAAGCCTACCGACTAGGCCATCACTGCCATATTCAGTGCAGTGATCAACCATTGGCGGCAGCGCTGGATGCGGCACTATGGCAGTTTAAGCCCGCCAGTTTTATCCCGCATCAACTGCAGGACGCCGCAGAGTCGCCTCACAGCCCGATCACTATCGGCAGCAATGCCGCGCTAGCCCATCATGACCTGCTGATTAACCTTGATAGTGAGCGCAATCCCCATTTTCACCACTACCAACGCCTCGCGGAGATTATCCCGCAACAGGCTAATCTGATTGCCGCTGGTCGTGATCGCTTTCGCTACTACCGCGACCACCAATACCCGTTGGAGAGCCATCAAATTAGCTGAAAAATCAGAGCGTACAGGCGTCTACCGTTAACACCTGAATCAGATCGGTACCGCCGGCAGCCTGGTGATGACCCGAAGTGGTAATAATAATATCGCCCCCCTCAACATAACCCAATTCAGTGGCACGCTGGATGGCAAATTCGATACGTTGGTCATCATCGGACTGACCACGATAGAGAAGCGGAATCACTCCCCAGTTCAGGGCTAAACGCCGCGCCACCATTTTTGAACTGGTAATCGCCAAGATCGTACACTCGGGACGATGTTTGGAGATCATCCGTGAAGTAAAACCGGTTTCGGTAAGGGTAAAGATAGCCGCCGCATTAAGATCACTGGCCATCGTCACCGAGGCATGACTAACCGCCTCGGTCACCCGATTGCTCGGGTTCGGGGTCACCCGCTGCAAATAGCCGTACTCCTTTAACGAGGCCTCAGCACGCAGCGCCAAGGTCGCCAT
>JADGBN010000092.1 GCA_015231435.1 Gammaproteobacteria bacterium | reverse complement strand
CGTTACTCCAAACGGCTGTTAGCGGCGATTGATTGGGCGATGGAGATTGAGCCTGCGGTGCGTCCCCACGCTGTGGCTGACTTTATCGCGGCGCTGACGCTTGAGGCGAGTGAAACTCCGGCATCGGAAAGTATGTTTGGCAAAATGATTGGCCGTTTTACGCGTGGGGAGAGCTGATTGTGCTCTATAAAACCGCATCCCTCTCCCTTCAGGGAGACCGCAAATATAATCAGGATCGGCTGGCGGTAGTGACTACCCCGGAATCGGTGTTACTGATTCTTGCGGATGGTATGGGGGGGCGGTCGGGGGGTGCCCTGGCGTCGCAGATGATGGTCGATGTCGCCAGTGAGCTGCTGCACAATGAGCTTCGCCCGATTGTTCAGACGCGGCAGTTCTTTCTTGAGGCGATTAATACCGCACATATGGCAATGATCAATTTGACCATTGAGAAGGGGCTGGACCATATTCCCGGCACAACCTGTGTGATGGCTCTAATTCAACAGGATCGCATCTGTTGGGCTCATGCCGGGGATAGTCGTTTATATTTTATTCGTCAGGGCGACTTGCTTACCCGTACTCGGGATCACTCTTATGTCGAATATTTGATGCATAAACAGCAACTAGATGAGGCCTCGGCGCGCATTCATCCAGAACGTAATCGAATCACCCGTTGTGTCGGCTATCGTCGTGAGATGCCGCAGATAGAGTTCTCTGACACCCTGTTACTAGCACAAGGGGATGAGCTGTTGTTAGCAACCGATGGCTTCTGGGGAACACTATCAGATGCAGCTATTTGCCAACAGCTGCAACAGGGCGTTGATCTACAGCTTTCACTTGACCTGCTGGCTGAGACGGCTCAAATGCAGTGTCGCCCCAACTGCGATAACCTTAGCGCCATTCTCATGCGTATTGATGCGGTTGCCCCGATTCCTGCGGTGCGGGAAGAGAAGCTCAAGGGGAGTCAGCTGCGTAACAGCGATGTTCGTACCGCGCTGGATAATATCTATGCGGTGATTAAAACCTATGAAAAAGAGATTAAAGATCGTCCTAAATCATAGCGTTATCTCTTAATTTTATCTAATCCATCTTTAACAGGAGTTTGCATGCGTCCCAGTCAACGCCAGCCCGATGAGCTGCGTCCCGTCACCATTACCCGTCGTTATACCAAACATGCCGAAGGATCGGTGCTGATCACCTTTGGCGACACCCAAGTGATCTGCACCGCCAGCATTGAAGAGCGTGTGCCGCAATTTATGAAGGGGAAGGGGAGTGGCTGGATCACCGCAGAGTATGGCATGCTGCCGCGCTCGACCGGCAAACGGATGATGCGTGAGGCGAGTCAGGGAAAGCAGGGGGGACGGACGCTGGAGATCTCCCGCCTGATTGGGCGTTCACTGCGTGCGATTGTCGATTTGGATGCGCTGGGTGAACGGATGATTACCGTTGATTGTGATGTGATTCAGGCGGATGGCGGCACCCGAACCGCCTCAATTACCGGAGGCTATGTCGCTCTGGTGGATGCAATTAACGCGCTTAAAAACAGTAAACGGATTAAAAAAGAGGTGTTGCATGGTCAGATAGCCTCGGTTTCTGTCGGTATTTATCAGGGTGAGGCAGTGCTGGATCTCGACTATCAGGAGGATTCAAACGCTGAGACCGATATGAATCTGGTGATGAATGACGGTGGCGCTTTTATCGAGTTACAGGGAACCGCTGAAGGTCACGCCTTTCGCCGTGATGAGCTTAATGCGATGATCGCCTTGGGTGAGAAGGGGATTGGTGAACTTCTCGAGTTACAACGTCAGGCACTTTCTCAGGGAGATTAACAGTGAAAAAAGTCGTTTTAGCCAGTGGCAACAAGGGAAAAGTCCGTGAGTTTCACCAGCTTTTGAAAAACTGCGGAATGGATGTGCGCCCGCAGACCGAGTTTGGTGTCTCCGAGGCCGTAGAGGATGGTCTGAGTTTTGTTGAAAATGCGATAAAAAAGGCGCGACATGCGGCGGCTGCGACAGGGCTTCCTGCCCTTGCCGATGATTCGGGATTGGCGGTGGATGCCCTGAATGGCGCCCCCGGGATCTACTCGGCGCGTTTTGCCGGCGTCGGTTGCAGTGATACGGATAACTGGCAACTCCTGTTGGAGAAGCTCAAGAATACCCCTGACGTCAATCGTACTGCGCGTTTTCAGTGTGTGATTGTCTATATGAGTCATGCGCATGATCCGACCCCAGTGATTGCTCAAGGGAGCTGGGAGGGGGTGATATTACGGCAGCCACAGGGAGAGAATGGCTTTGGTTATGATCCAATCTTTTTTCTTCCTACCTTGCAGTGCACTGCTGCACAGCTTGACAGCGATGACAAAAATCGCCTGAGCCATCGTGGCAAGGCGTTACAGTTACTGCTGCAGCAGTTTTAGCGGCAGCGGTGGCACTCACCGAGCTCCCGCCGTTAACCCTCTATATTCACTATCCGTGGTGTAAACGGCGCTGCCCCTACTGTGACTTTAATGCCTATGCCGTAGCGGGGCAGGCATCGGCCGACAGTGATCGCGCCTATGTCGATCAACTGCTGGCCGATCTTGATAACGCCCTGCCGCAAATCTGGGGGCGTCGTCTTAGCGCTATTTTTATGGGTGGCGGCACCCCCAGCCTGCTTGCCGCCAGTGAGTTAACCCGTCTATTAACGCAGATCCGTGCCCGCTTTAACCCCGCCCCCGATATTGAGATCACCCTTGAGGCGAATCCCGGCACAGCAGAACAGGCGCGCTTTGCCGCCTATTTTGCCGCAGGGGTAAACCGACTTTCGTTAGGGGTGCAGAGTTTTTCTGATACCCATCTGCGCCGTCTTGGCCGCATTCATAACGCAGCGGAGGCAGAGACGGCGATTAAATTGGCAAAGACGACCGGTTTTTCGCAGATAAATATTGATCTGATGTTTGCCCTGCCGCAGCAGACGGTAGCGCAGGCAGTGGATGATTTACAGCGTGCCCTCGATTTTGCCCCTGCGCACCTCTCCTGGTATCAATTGACGCTAGAGGAGGAGACACCCTTTGGCCGTCAACCTCCCCCAGGCATGGCGGATGATGAGCTCTGCTGGCAGATCAGCAGAGCAGGGGAAGATCTCTTGGCAGCGGCAGGTTATGAGCAGTATGAGGTCTCCGCCTACGCGCAAAAGGGCTACGCTGCGCTCTCCCCTACGCGAACAGATTATGCCGGAACTCATCGATGCCTGCTAGGCAGTAGCAGTTTCGCATCGAGGATATCCTGAGTTCGCTTGCCGGTATTGCCGAAGATATTGCCGATTTAAGCTATGAAGATTTTCTGCAAAATCGCTGTTTGAAACGAGTGTGAACAGTCATCACTCCGTTAACACTAAACGGACGGTTCTTAATGCAAGCTTCACTCGACTAATCAGCAGCAAAACGATTCACAAGCATCGCTATTAGGGTGCCGCTGAATATACCCGCAGCATTGGCCAGTAAGTCCAGCCACTCACCGTAGCGGTTAACATAGGGCTGTATCAACTCAATGCCACCACTCCAGAGAATAAAGGCAAGTCCTAGCCATAACCACCCCCTTGGTTTACGAAGCGCAACGGGAAGCATTAGGGCTGCATAGGCAACGAGGTGGTGAAGTTTATCTCCACCGGGCGCGTCAGGAAGTTGTTCAAGCGGAAGCAGAGAGAGCGTGGTGATGGTCGCCAGGAGAATAACGGTCAGTTGCAGCCAGTAGATTCGGATGGAGGAGAATAAGATTTGCATTTGCAGGAGTTGTTTTAAGGCACTACCAGAGGCACTACGAAATCATAGGCCAGAAAAAAGGCCTAGCTATTTCTAGCTAAGCCTTTGATTTTATTGGCGCGCCCGAGACGATTCGAACGTCTGACCGCCTGGTTCGTAGCCAGGTACTCTATCCAACTGAGCTACGGGCGCTTTTGTAAAACTATCAGTGGTTTAATACTAACATTATCATCAACTTTTACCCATCTGTTTCTGGTAGCTGCTGATAGTAATTGGGGTGGACGATGGGACTCGAACCCACGACAACTGGAATCACAATCCAGGGCTCTACCAACTGAACTACGTCCACCATTCAACCCTCGGCAGCAAGTTGATACGCTTGCACTGTGCTGCTTCAAGAGGGCGGTATTCTGCCCGAAACATCCCTGAATGGGAACCCCTTTTTTCTTTTTTTTATACGATACATTTCCTCCGTTGACAAAGGCGGGGGTTATAATGTTCGCATCTAACTACTTAGGAGCTGTCTGTGGAATCCCTACCCCACCTCTCTGTGACCATTATTGGTTCCGGTTTTGCTGCATTAAGCGCGATTAAATCACTGCGTCAGCAGTCGCCACGCTGTCAGATTAGGGTGATTGCACCCAAGGCGGAGTTCACCTATCTGCCAAGCCTTATCTGGATTCCCTCAGGTTTGCGCCGCACCAAGGATATTCAGTTCTCCCTTGAGCACTTTTTTCGCCGTCAGCGAGTTGAGTTTATTGCGGCTGAGGTCACTGGGCTAAGTGATGATGGGCGTACTATTTTCACCAATAACGGTGTGTTTACCAATGAGGCGTTGATTATCGCCAGTGGCGGACGTTTTCTAAAAAAACTGCCGGGTATCGCGCACACCATTACCCCTTGCGAAGGGCTTAAAGCTGCTAAAGAGATCAGGCAGCGTCTTTTAGAGATGTCGGGAGGGCGGATTGCCATCGGTTTTGCCAGTAATCCTGACGAACCCTCTGCGATGCGCGGCGGTCCGATGTTTGAGTTTCTCTTTGCTATTGATGCCCAACTTCGCCGTGAAGGGCGTCGCGACAAGTTTCAGCTTATTTTCTTTAATCCGGCCGCGAAGCCTGGCCAACGTCTTGGTGATAAGGCGGTCACTGGTCTTTTATCTGAAATGAAAAATCGTAATATAGATACTCACTTAGGATATAAACTTAAAGGCTTTACTAATCATAAAGTGGTAACAGAAGGGGGGGATATTGAAGCTGATCTCATCCTCTTTATGCCGGGGATGACTGGTAATCTTTGGTTTGATAACAGCAAACTTCCGCGATCTTCAGGGGGGCTGTTGCAGGGTGACCGTTACTGTCGTGTTCCCGGATTTGAAAGGGTTTATGTGGTCGGAGACTCCGGCAGCTTCCCCGGGCCTGACTGGATGCCAAAACAGGCGCACATGGCTGATCTGCAGGCGCGCACTGCGGTTACCAACCTGCTTGCAAAACTTCGTGGCGAAAGTGTTCAACAGACCTTTAAGGTTGAGCTTGTCTGTATTGTTGACGGGCTTAATAGTGGCATTCTTGTCTATCGTGATCCACACCGTGCGCTTATTCTTCCGGCATCCCCTCTCTGGCACTGGGCTAAACGGCTGTTTGAATGGTGGTATCTGCGTGATATTCGTTATTAGCCGAAGATAATGTTAAGCAAAACAGAGGATCTCTTTACTGCGATTGTCGATCAACTGCTTGACCAACGCTGGGCCGTCATGCCCAACTTTGTTAATCAGGAGATGGTCAGGGGTCTGCAACGGGATGCGTTAGTTCGACAACAACGGGGCGATCTGCATAGCGCTACGGTAGGACGGGACAAGGCGCGTCTGCCACAACCGACGCTGCGCGGTGATGCGATCTGTTGGCTGGATAGCGACAACGCACTCCCCGCCGAGCTTGAGTATTTAGCGCTGCTGGAGTCGCTGCGGCTAACCCTAAACCGTGCGCTTTTTCTTGGTCTGGATCACCTCGAATTGCATACTGCCTGCTACCCTGAAGGGAGCATTGGCTATCAAAAACATCTTGATCGTTTTGTCGGCAGTGATGAGCGGTTATTAACCGCGATTCTCTACCTTAATGATAACTGGCAGGCGGCAGATGGAGGTGCCCTGCGACTTTATACCGAGCGCGGTGAAGTCGATCTCTACCCCGAAGCGGGGCTTTTTGCCTGTTTTATCACCGAAGGCATGTGGCACGCGGTGTTGCCTACCAAGCGTTCTCGCACGGCGTTAACCGGCTGGTTTAGGCGCCACCAGCTTCCCCTATAAGGATCAAGTTTATGAACCTAAAAACCTCTTTCCGGCCACGAAATTCACGAAAGAGACAAAATAAATCAACATCTAACTATTTGAATATTTTCGAAATTTTATCTCCTTTCGTGGACCAACTAGGCTTTCCAAGATGAACTATAAACAATTAGTGGCAGAGATTGCCCCACATGTTACCGAGCTGTTCCCCTGGGATGTGCGTGAGGCGCAACAGAACGGTGTTGAATATCTGCTGCTGGATATACGGTGCCCCTCAGAGTTTCAGGTCATGCATATCGATGGCTCACTCAATGTCCCACGCGGTATTCTTGAGATGGCCGCTGATTTTGGTTACGAAGAGAGCGAGCCCGATCTGATCAATGCGCGCAACAAACATATTTTAGTTATCTGCCGCTCTGGCAATCGCAGTATTCTCGCTTGCCATACCCTGCAGCTACTTGATTTTAAACATGTTTACTCATTAAAAACCGGGCTGCGTGGCTGGCATGAGTATGAACAGCCACTCATTTTTGCCAACGGCAACCCTGTTCCCGCAGAGACTGCTGATAACTATTTTATCCCACAGATCAGTCGTGAGCAGCTGGGCAAGGGTTAAGTCTAATCCCGTAACGCTAATGCTTTATGGTACTTTTTCAATGACTTATTGCCAATATACTGAGTAAACTCTTCAACATTTTCATACCCCATCTGCAGGGCATATGCGACGATTGCATCTACCATCTGCTTTGTCGCACCGATCTCTTCGTGGCTGCGCCCGCACCCTTGGCAGTGGCTTCCTTCATGGGTACAACGATCCTGACAGGGGGTGAATTTCATAAAAGCGACTCCTTGATAGCTCTTTATAGAGATGAAAGCGACTATTATAACCCTCTCGTCAACAGGATAACGGACAAGGAGAGAGTCATTATGCAATTTTCTGTTTCTGAAGCACTCTGCAAGGCAGGCAAACGTCCCCACGATATTTTTATGATCTCTTTAGGAGGGCAGCTGTTACTTGGGCCGACGGCGATTTTTTTACAAATTGGTACAGTAGCACTGCTGTTACCGCTTGGCTTTTCGTTACTCTTTTTTCTCTGGAGTCTCTGGCAGATCCGTCAACCGGCCATTGCCGATAACTGGTTTGTCGCCACCCACTGGCGCCTTGCGCTGCGACGCTATCGACTGCTGTACATCGGGTATGGTATTACCACGCTCTTTTTTGTTGCCGCCTCCCTGCTCGCCCTAACCATTGACCCCGACTCACCGCAGAAATTCCTTCCCATTGCGTTGGACAGAATTGGCGTCATGCCGACCCTTATTCTCGTTCTAGTAACCCTAGTGATGGAGAATAGTGCGCTTAACATGGCACAAAAGGGGGAGCTGCCCGATAGCTGCGTCAAGCGCTATCCCCCGCCACCAGGCGTCATCACACTTCCGGCGGCCGACGCCAGCTTACCGTAGGTTCGCGTTTGACAACCTATCAGCGCCGTCTCTGGTTACTGAGTGATGATGAGCCTTGGTGTCTGCAACAGGCTGCCCGTTTAAGCAGTTGCTGTAAAACAACAGTAAAACAGCTGGTATTAGGCGGCAGCGATGACCCACCGCTGCTGCAACTGCTGGGGCGTGAATATGGTCTGCTGATTTTTAATGCACATCAAGGCTTTGACCCTGATTACTTTGCCGCAGCCACAGGAACGATTATTGCCGGTGGCATGGTGCTGCTACTAACGCCTCCCCTTGCGGAATGGGGTGAGAAAAATGATGCCATGCAGCAACGTATTAGCGTTGCAGGTTATCCTGACAAGGGGGTAACCAGTCGCTATTTACTGCGTTTGGCAACTGAGTTAGCCGATCGCTGTCAGCCCTTTCACTTTAACGCCCAGCAACCGCCACCGCCGTTATCGCTGCACTTAAGAACCACACAACCGGGCAGTGAGCAACAGCGTCAGCTACTGCCCGAGTTGTTGGCGCACCTAAATAACCCCAAGGCACGCTGGCAACCGCTGGTGTTAATTGCGGACCGTGGCCGGGGAAAAAGTGCCCTGCTCGGAATGGTCGCTGCCGCTTATCTACAGCAGGATTCGGTGAACATCATCCTCACCGCCCCAACCCTTGCCGCAACCACAGAAATTTTTAACCATGCCCTACGTTGCAAAGCCGAGCGGCTGAACGCCCGGCAGCTGCGCTGGCAGCACGCGACGCTCAGTTATTTGCCACCCGATCAGTTGCTGGCGCAAAAACCGGGCGCAGATCTGCTGCTTATTGATGAAGCGGCAGCGATCCCCCCGCAACTGCTCATCCCACTGCTGAGTCACTACCCGTATCAATTACTCACGACCACCGTACATGGCTATGAGGGATCGGGGCGTGGTTTTATTCACCGCTTCAAAGATGCGCTCGATAAGGAGACCCCAGGGTGGCGTCAATTCAGCCTCACTACCCCTATTCGCTGGCTGGCTGACGATCCGTTAGAGTCGCTGGTTAACCACCTGCTGCTGCTTAACGCCACCGCTGTCGCTACAGAACAACTACTTGGTTTTACAAAGGATAGTTGGCAAATAACCGAGATCAATCGCGATCTGCTCTGGCAACAGCCTGCCAAGTTGCACGCTATTTTTGGCCTGCTGCTGGAGGCGCACTACCGCACCACTGCGCTAGATCTGCGGCAACTGCTCGATGGACCCAATGTGCGGATCATCGTTATCTGCTGGCAGGAGCGCGTGGTCGGGGTGGCGCTACTGGCGGATGAGGGCGCGTTGGTGGCTAACGCCAGCGACCCACTCGCAGCGGCTATTATTGCCGGTAAACGGCGTCCCCGGGGTCATCTGCTGCCACAAATTATTGCCTCACAACGCGGGGTTGCCGCTGCCCTGACCCTGCCGATGCGGCGCATTATCCGCATTGCCATTCACCCGCAGTTGCAACGTCAGGGGTTAGGCAGCAGCCTCTTAAAATCTATTATCGATCAGGCGGCTCGTGACGGATGCGCCGCCATCGGCACCACTTTTGGTGTTAGTCTGCCGTTATTAAATTTTTGGCAACAGAGCGGCTTTACCCCCATCCATTTGGGTGAACGCGCCCGCAGCGCCAGCGGCAGTTACGCCTTAACGCTGCTACACCCCCTAACGGCTTCAGGTGAGGCAGTGTTACAGCAGGCAGTTGAGGTACATCAGCATCAGTTGCCGGAGCAGTTGGGCGATCTTTTTGCCCATGAGAGCACGCTGGATCCCGCTATCGCCATTGCCCTGCTGAGACTCGCCGCAACCTATTGTCGATCCGAGCTAACAACAATTGAAACGCTAGAGATTAATGCTTTTGCTAACGGTGAACGCAGTTATAACAGCGTCATTGCCACCCTGCGTGATACTGCAATGCAGCTCTTTTGCTTGCCGGATAATGCGCAGAATCCGCTGCTAATGCTGGTACTGCTTAAGGTTCTCGCCCGCAAACCCTGGCATGAGTGCTGTCAGCGTCTGGCGATAAGCGGGCAGCGTCAAGGGTTGGCGCAGCTACGGCAGATCTATCGCAGCGTTATTCATTAATAAAAATGGCCATTAAATCGTTAAGATGATCGCGACCAAAACGGGTGGGGATCACCCCTTGTCCAGCGTGCAAACCCTCCTTAACCTCACCGTAACTAATTAGCCCCAAATCTTCTGCCTCTGCCAGCGGCGCCGCCAGCGTCTCTGCCGCAAGCGCCGTGCGCCGGGTAAAGA
>JADGBN010000091.1 GCA_015231435.1 Gammaproteobacteria bacterium | reverse complement strand
AGCAGCGCTTTGAGCGGCAGTTAAGCGCTGTCACGCAGGGTAACTACGGCTGTGATCACCCTTTAAATAACCTAATTAGCCATCTCAATTTCAAGCTGTTTTTGGGTGTTGTCCATTTGCGATCTGATAATCTCAATTTTAACTTTATACTTTTGCGTCACTGCCAGCATCTCGTCGGAGATACTCTGCTCCCACTGGGCGCCGGCCGCGTTATTGGCGGCAAAGCGCTTCTTTGCTTTCAGGGCGTTTAACTCCTGTTCCATGGCACTCTGCTCAGTAGCAAGCTGATTATGCAGTGATGATTTCATTCTGGTGAGTGCCTTGATTTTCTCCTCTTTTTTTCCCTGCTCCAGCACCCTCTGCAAATCATCAACCCGCTCCTGACTGGTGGCGCGATTCTCATCGGAGATCTGATAATCGAAATTTAACTGCTGTGCATCCTCGGCGCAGGGGATCTGGGTGTAGTGGGTGCGGGTCACCATCTCACCGTAAGACTCCTCCTGAATTTCACACTTATACATCACCCCCTGAACGGGCATGGTAAAGATGAGAATAGCTGCGGTTAATACAATGTTTTTCATAGCGATTACTCCCCAAAGTAGCGCCGACCAATCGCCCCTACCGCATCACCCCGAGACTACGCTACCGCCGGCTTAAAGAGCGCCAGCAGCTCCTGCGCCGCACCACGCTGACTCGCTTTGGCACTAACAAAACGCGTAACCGCAAAAGAGTGGATCTCAGCAGGGTGATAAATCTCGCGGGTAAAGGGGGTGTCGTGATTAGAGATTAACACCGTCACCCCACGCTGGGCGGTCTCTTTGGCGACATCGGCAAGTCGTTGGTGCGCCTGTGCATCAAAGACTTTGCCGTGATAGGCAAAGATATGGGTATCTTTATGTTGCCCGACAAAGGGCGGGTCAGCATAAATCACATCACCCTTATTAGCGCGAGCAAAGGTTGCGGCAAAATCTTCGTTATAGAGATCCGCGAGGCGCAGCTTATTGGCAAACTCCTGCATCCACTGTCGCTGAAAGGAGACTGTTGCATAACTTCCTGCAGGCACATTAAACACTCCTTTGCTGTTATAACGGCAGAGACCGTTAAAACAGTGGCGATTCAGATAGACAAAGAGTATCGAGCGCTCATAGGGATCACGGCTAAGATTAAAGCGCTGACGCAGCGCCAAATAGGGCTCTTTGGCGTTATTTTCAGGGGTAAAAAACTTGGCTGCACCATCAATTAGACGCGCGGCATCACTTTGCAACACCTTGTAAAGATTAATCAGATCGCTATTAATATCGTTAAGCAGATAGCGCTCTGCACCACTGTTAATAAAAAGTGCGCCGCAACCGACAAAGGGCTCAATTAACCGTGACGGCGCTGCGGGGAGATATTTTTCAATCTCCGGCAACACTCGCATTTTGCTGCCCGTCCACTTTAAAAAGGGGCGCTGGTACTCTTTTTTAACTTCACCTTCAGGCGCGTTTGTAGATTTCATGATCTCCCTCACGAAACTCCTCTGCCTTCTCTGCCATTCCCTGCTGTAACGCCAGCGCCGCATCATCAAGCTGTTTCTGCTTAGCGTAGTCGCGCACGTCCTGAGTAATTTTCATTGAGCAGAAGTGCGGCCCACACATCGAACAGAAGTGCGCCACTTTTGCCGATGCCTTGGGCAGAGTCTCATCATGAAAAGCTTCGGCGCGCTGCGGGTCGAGGCCAATGGCAAACTGATCCCGCCAACGAAACTCAAAACGCGCCTTGGACATCGCGTTGTCAAGTAGTTGCGCCCCGGGAAACCCCTTCGCCAAATCGGCTGCATGCGCGGCAATTTTATAGGCGATAATCCCCTCGCGAACATCGTCGCGGTTCGGCAGCCCCAAATGCTCTTTTGGCGTCACATAACAGAGCATGGCGGTGCCGTACCAGCCGATATTGGCGGCGCCAATCGCCGAGGAGATATGGTCATAACCGGGGGAGATATCGGTCACCAATGGCCCCAAGGTATAGAAAGGTGCCTCATAACAGGCAGATAACTCCTTCTCGACATTCTCCTTAATCATCTGTAACGGCACATGCCCCGGCCCCTCAATCATCACCTGCACATCCTGCTCCCAAGCCATTTTGGTCAGTTCGCCAAGGGTCTCCAGCTCGGCAAACTGCGCTGCATCGTTAGCATCGGCAAGCGATCCAGGACGCAAGCCGTCACCGAGGGAGAAGCCGACATCATAGGCCTTCATAATTTCGCAAATTTCGGCAAAATGGGTATAGAGGAAGTTCTCCTGATGGTGCGCCAGACACCATTTAGCCAGTATCGAACCGCCCCGCGAGACAATGCCGGTGAGGCGGTTGGCGGTGAGCGGCACATAACGCAACAGCACCCCCGCATGAATGGTGAAGTAGTCAACCCCCTGCTCCGCCTGTTCGATAAGCGTATCGCGCATAATCTCCCAAGTCAGCTCTTCTGCCTTGCCATCGACCTTCTCCAGCGCCTGATAGATGGGAACCGTACCAATCGGCACCGGTGAGTTACGCAAAATCCACTCACGCGTCTCATGGATGTTACTGCCGGTCGAGAGATCCATTAGGGTATCGCCGCCCCAGCGCGCCGACCAGACCATCTTCTCCACCTCTTCAGCGATGGATGAGGTGATCGCCGAGTTGCCGATATTGGTGTTAATTTTGGTGCGAAACTTACGGCCAATAATCATCGGCTCCAGCTCTGGATGGTTAATATTCGCCGGCAGCACCGCACGTCCGGCAGCAATTTCACTACGGACAAACTCTGGGGTAATCGTCTTTGGCATGCCAGCACCAAAATCGTGGCCACGATGCTGCATCAGCAGCTTCTGATAGCGCGGATCGCCGCGCAGCTCCTCTATACGACACGACTCCCGCAGCGCCACATACTCCATCTCCGGGGTGATAATACCGCGCCGCGCATAGTGCATCTGCGTCACATTGGCTCCTGCCTTGGCGCGTCGGGGCAGACGCAGATGCTCAAAACGCAGGTAATCAAGGGAAGGATCTGCCTGACGTTGCCGCCCGTAGCCAGAGCTCGGGCCATCCAGCTCCTCAGTATCGTGACGCTCACTAATCCAGTGACTGCGAATCGCCGCGAGGCCACGAGTCAGATCAACGGCAATCGCCGGATCGGTAAAGGGCCCCGAGGTGTCATAGACCGGCAACACTGGATTTAACTCATCCCCATGAATGCTGGTTGTCGGGCTCTGTTCAATTTCGCGTATGCCCACACGAATATCGGGGCGTGAACCCTGTAAATAGCGCTTGTGTGAACCCAGAAAAGGTTCTGTCACTGCCGCCGACAACTGGCTGTTTTCGCTCATACTCAACTCAGGGGATGCATTCATAGAGGCTAATTCTCACTTGTTGCAATAGGGGTGGCGGGGGCTTATTCAGTCAAAACCCACGCAGTCAAGGCGCGATCCTACCACTCCCGCTCCTTCGGTTGCATGGCATATATCAACTTCTCTGTGTAAGGTAGGCGCTAACTCCTTGCATAACCGTGCTACTCTAAGCAAAATAGCCCTTTATACCCAAACTACTTGGAAATGCAGGTAGGCGGCAAAGTCGCGAATCCCCATGAGCTTAGTAAATCTAAGTGATTGGGGTGAGCGAATGCAGCCAACGACCCTGCAGTTTCAAGTAGAAAGGGTATAGTTTGACCTATCAGCCTACGCGGAGAACCTTAATGAGTGCATTAAACCACAAAGAGAATCTCGAACTTGCCCGCTTTAACATGGTGGCGCAGCAGATTGCCCCGTGGAATCTTTTTGATGGCAAAGTGCTGGCAGCCATGCAGCAGGTTCCGCGTGAAGCGTTTGTTCCCGCCGCCTTTGCCAACCTCGCCTTCAGCGATTGCGAACTGCCGCTCAATGCCACAGAAAGCATGATGTTCCCAAGAGTCGAAGCGCGAATGCTGCAGTCGTTGGCGATAAATGCTGAAGATCAGATCCTCGAAATTGGCACCGGTAGCGGCTTTGTCACCGCGCTGTTAGCCCATTTGGGCAGCCATGTGACATCGGTGGAGATTGATGCAGCGCTCTCCACCAGCGCTGCAGAAAAACTTCAGGCCCATACCCGTGGCAACTATACCCTGGCGATCGGCGATGCCGCTGAGGGCTGGGAGGCAACGCGGCAGTTTGACGTTATCGCCCTGACCGGCTCCCTGCCCCTCCTGCCTGAAGCCTATAAACAACAACTTAGTGTGGGGGGGCGCCTTTTTGTGGTCACCGGTGCATCCCCGGTAATGCAGGCTTCAGTGATTACCCGTACAGATCATCATCGCTGGCAGAGTGAGGCGCTGTTTGAGACGGTTCTGACGCCACTGCACCATCGTCAGCGACAGAGCAACCGGTTTATTTTATAATTATTTACGTTTTGCCGGCAGATAGTCGGGTGGAAAACAGGTCACGACTTGCCGCATTAACAAGTCTTCCTTAATGATATGATTTTGCAGAAATGCGCGAAAGTGTTCGCCTATGATTTTCTGTTCCTTTTCAATTTTATCCAAATCACCGGAAAAGCGCAAAATACGGTCAATCATCTCTTTAACAATATAGAGAAATGTCTGGTGCTGCTCTTTCTGAATATCGAACCGAGGCGATTTTGCTGCCAGTAACAGACGCTCTTCACGGGCGAAGTGATCACCGGCAAAACTAAAGATCTCCTGCAGTGTCTGTAACAGAAACTTCTCGCCCCCCTCACCTTCTCCCAACTGAAGAAAGGCCAGTTCAATGTCGTTAAGCAGTGAAAAAATATAACGATGATCCAAATCGATACGATCATTTCCCACACTTAAACGAGTATCCCAACGAATAGCCACCAGGTACTCCTTTTCCCGTCAAATAAAGCAACCCTTTTAGAAGAAAAGAGAGACGCTGTCAACTACAGGATTTCCCGCCATGTTTATCAGTTCAATTCAACCCGACTTATTAGCTAAACAACAATGAGTGAAAATTCGCCATGGTACCCTATCAGCGACTATTTTAAGCAACGCTTTGGCGGCAAAATATACAAAGTCTCGGTGAGTGTTGCCGAGAGCTGTCCCAATCGGCAGCAGCGTCAGGGAGAGAGTAGCGATCAACCTCACTCGGGCTGTATCTTTTGTGATGAGTGGGGCTCTGCGGCGTACCATCTGCAACAAGATCTCCCCCTTACCGAACAGATCCGCTACAACCGCGAAATCATCGCCAAGCGCTATCATGCTGAACGCTTTCTCATCTATTTTCAAGCCTACACCAACACCTTTGCGCGTGTTGAGCAACTCCGGCAGCGCTTTACCACTGCCCTTGCCAGTGAAGGGGTGGTCGGGGTGGTGCTCGGCACCCGCCCTGACTGTCTGCCGCAACGCATTATGCCGCTGTTGCAGGAGATAAGTGAAACGCGATATCTAATGGTTGAACTCGGCGTGCAGAGCTTTAACGACAGCCAACTGCAATTTTTACAACGGGGGCATAACAGCGCCACAACGCTCCATGCCATTGAGCGCCTACAGCACGACTGCCCCGAGATTGATATGGGTATTCACCTTATTTTCGGACTGCCCAATGAGACTGACGATGAGATTATCGCCACCGCAAAGCGCCTTAATGCGCTCCCGGTGCATAACGTAAAACTCCATAATCTTCACGTTTTGCGGGGAACACCACTGGCGGAAATCTACCAACGCGGCGAGTTTGTCCCGCTGGAGCTGGAGGCTTATCGTGATCGGGTAATCCTCTTTCTGCGCCATTTGCGCCCCGATATTGCCGTTCAACGGGTTTGTGCCGTAGCTAGCCGCTGGGATGAGCTTATCGCCCCAGCCTGGACCAAAGAGAAGATGCGACCCACCCAAGAGATTAAAAGCAGTATGACAAGCCTGGGTGTGGTGCAGGGTGATTGCTGGCGCGGTTAATGAATACAGTGACGGTTATAAACGTTCACACGATTTCTCCCGGCATCTTTCGCGTGATAGAGTGCCTGATCTGCGTGTTTTATCAACCCTTCAAGCGACTCGCTGTCATCTTCAGGGTAACTGGTCAGGCCGATGCTGGCAGTCACGGGAATATGGCGATTGGCATCGGTTAACTGCAACCCCTGAATCGCCTCACGAATACGCTCCGCCGTCAGTGCCGCTGCCTTCAGATCGGTGAGCGGCAGCAACATCAAAAACTCTTCACCACCATAACGAATCACGACATCACTCTCGCGCAATACACGATGAATTACCTTGACTGTCACCACCAGCGCCTTGTCACCCACCAAATGGCCGAAGACATCATTAATCTTCTTAAAGTGGTCAAGATCGAGCATTAGCACCGCCAGTGACGATTTAGCTCGATCGGCACGCGCCAACTCATCCTTAAAACGACTGATTCCAAAACGACGATCAAGCGCGCCGGTCAGCGCATCCAGTGCCGCCATCTCCTGCATCTGACAGTGAATCACGGCGTTATTTAGAGCAAGCCCAAAGCCCTGACGGAAAAACTGAATCATCCAGCGCGAGTCGCTACTAAAACGCTCTGAGGTGGCGAGAATGACCGCCCCGAGAATCTCATTTTTAAACTCAACCGGGATCGCGATAATCTCCCTGGGACGAAAATCCGTTAACACCGCCTCAACATAGACATCCTCGGGAATCGAAACGGAAACCACGTCATGCGCCAACATCGCCTTGCGCAAATGATCGCTCTTGGCGATATTTTCCGGGTTACGAATGCCGTAGTTGGCAGAGATACGCTGCTCGCCCGCCTGCTGGGTGATCACCATACCCGCCACCGCGCCGGTATGGTGCAACAGCAACTCAAGCGCTTTGCTACTTAACAGATCAAGGTCAAGTTGACTTGATAGTGCTTTAGTAAAGTCACTAACAGCACTCTCAACCTCGTGAGAGCGAAAAAGTGCCTGCACCAAATCGTTAAACGAGCTGGCACTGGCACCTAGTTCATCATCCGAATCTATCAGAAAACTGCAGGACAGCGGATCACAGCTCGACCAATCCCCCTCATTCACCGCTTTATCTATCGCCTTCTCGACCTTGCGCATGTGTTGCGACAGTTGACGAATACGACTACGAACAATCGCATTGGCAAGCATATAGTTACAATAGGCGACCAGCAGGCCGGCAACAACACAGACTATCCAGAAGGTCAGCGAATAGGCACGCCCTTCATCAAAGCCGAGAATAACGGTAAATGGTGGAAAGAGCAGACCAATGACCACCCCGAGCAGGGTCATCCAAATCGCCAGATCGGTAAACAACTTACTTGTTAAGCGTGGCATGAGTCCCCCCCTTTGCACACACAACAACACCCCCCCCGCTAATCGCGGGGGCTGGAGAACTCACTACAACGATCTAATCTCGCACTCTTTGCGGGCCAGCGGATAGAGAATCTCGGTTTCTGTCTGAAAACGATCAAGCACCAGCTCCACCATCTCCTCCGCCTCCTGTACAAACAGCGAATGCTCCTTAATGTGAAGAGAGCCTTTGCGGAACCACTTTCTGACAAATTGGTTAAATATCCGCTTAATCTCCTTGCCCCCCTCCAGGGATCGCATAGCGTGCTTGACGGCCTCTTTATTATGCGAAGTTAACAGACAGGAGCAGACCAACTGACTCTCGCGATCCAGATGCTTGTTGACCATCTCGGTAAACTGATTAAACAGCTGATTGGTTATACGGTTGTCACAAAGACGGCGTTTTTGAATTAAGGCGGTTATCACCTGCGTTAACTCTGAAATGGCATCCTGCTCCTGATAAAGCTCATCAAACGGTATCATATCTACGACTCCTCCTCATTATTAATCTGCGCCGAATCAGCCCTGACTGGCGGATGCCTGCATTGTAGCCAGAAACCACTGCCATTTGCAGCGCTATTTTGAAAAATTAGTCACTGGTCAGGGTAAGCAGACCTTCTGCTTAATTTCAGCAGGTTCTTCAACCTTTGACAACAGCCACCCCCCCACCACAAAAAGAGGCAGCAGCGTCAAAATAGAGAGACGGCTATCACCGCTTAAATAGCTGCTTAGCCCCACCAATAAGGGCCCTAAAATGGCGGCAAACTTGCCTAACATATTGTAAAAACCAAAAATCTCGCCACTGCGTTGCGCTGGGATCAGACGTGCATAGTAAGAGCGACGGAGCGACTGAATCCCCCCCTGCACCAGGCCAATCACCGCGGCCATTAGATAAAATTCGAGTTCACTATTCATCCAATAGGCCCACAGCACCACCCCGATATAGACCCCCAGCGCCAGATAGATCCCCGTTCGCGCCCCATAACGCTCGCCAATCACACCAAAAAAGAGTGCTGCCGGAAAGCCGACAAACTGCGTCAGCAGCAGCGCGGTTATTAAACTCTCCGAGGTAAAACCAAGCGACAGGCCATAATCCACCGCCATACGAATAATCGTATCAACTCCGTCAATGTAACACCAGTAGGCAAGCAGAAAGAGCAGGATCTCACGCTGCTGGCGAATCTCTCTAATCGTTCCCGCGACCTCCCGCAGCGCCTGCCGCAGATATCCCGTCTCACTGCGACTAGCTACGCGAGCAGGCTCCTTCACCCAAAAAAGCAGCGGCAGGGTAAAAAACGCCCACCAGAGTGCGACAAGAAAAAATGAGAGCTGTACCGCCTCTGTTGCCGAGATTAGACCAAAGCGCACGGGATCAAGGGTCATCCATACCGCAAAGGCAAAAAAGAGGCCGCCACCGAGATAACCCAGAGCAAAACCCAGCGCTGAAGCACGATGCTGCTGCGGTGGCAGCGCGACAAAGACCAGCAGAGCATCATAAAAGATATTACTACCAGAGAAGCCCAGCGAAGCAATCACAAAGAGCACGATTGCCAGTGGCCACGCTCCCTCTTCCAGTAAAGGCAGCAGCGCAGTCATCACCACACCAAGCGCGGTAAATAACAGCAAAAAACGTTTGCGTTGTCCAAGACCATCCGCCAACGCGCCCAGCAGTGGTGCAGAGAGCAGAATAAGCAAGCTGGCGACCGCGTTCGCCGTCCCCAACTGCAACGTACTCTCGCCGACATCACTGCCCGCACTCCAGAACTGCTTAAAAAAGATAGGAAAAAATCCGGCAATCACCGCCGTGGCAAAAGCGGAGTTCGCCCAGTCATAGAGCGCCCAACTCCACAGAGCACGACGACTATCAAGGGCAGAAGAGGGGTCACTCATGGTTGAAACAGCGCCTCACAATTTTTTTGGGTAATCGCCGCAATTTCGGCAACAGGCAGGTTATACAACAGCGCCATTACAGCGGCAACCTCTGCCACCACCGCAGGCGTATTTCGCGCCCCGCGTTCAGGCGCCATATCCGGTGCATCACTCTCGAGCAGCAAAGAGGAGAGGGGAAGCTCCGCCAGATAGGCCCGTAAACGACTCTGGGGTTGCAACAGCACCGTACCAATCCCCAACAGAAAGCCCTGTTTAAGATAGGCTTTGGCTAACTCGCGTGAGCCACTAAAGGCGTGAATCACCCCACGCACCCCGGGATAACACGACAATAGCTGCAGTAACGGCTGATGCGCCTTGCGCAGATGGATGATCACCGGTAACTCACACTGAACAGCCAACTGCAACTGTGCCTCAAGGAGTTGTAACTGCGCCGCCCGCCCCGCCCCATTCAGCCCCGGCAGGGCAAAATCAAGTCCGATCTCGCCCATAGCAACCACTTTGGGATGAGAGAGCAAACCCTGCAACGCTCTCATTAAACGATCCTGTTGCGCCGCCAACTCAGGTG
>JADGBN010000090.1 GCA_015231435.1 Gammaproteobacteria bacterium | reverse complement strand
ATACCCGTCATCCTTGAAAATGCTGGTTCGTTGGCTTCAGTCGCTCACCCCAATCACTTAGGTTTACTAAGCTCATGGGGATTCGCGACTTTGCCGCCTTCCATCATTTCCAATGATTTTGGGTATAATGATCTAATTTTGTAACAGGATAAGAGACGATGGCAAAACAGTGTCCCCTACTTGGGGTCAATATTGATCATGTGGCAACCCTGCGTCAGGCGCGTGGGACGCGCTACCCCGATCCGGTACAGGCGGCGATTGAGGCGGAGCAGGCAGGAGCCGATCTAATTACCCTGCATCTGCGTGAGGATAGGCGTCATATTCAGCAGCGTGATGTTGAATTGTTAAAGGAGATTCTGCAAACGCGAATGAATCTTGAGATGGCAGTCAATGAGGAGATGCTGGCACTTGCTGAACGCTATAAGCCTGAGGATTGTTGTCTGGTGCCGGAGAAGCGGGAGGAGTTAACCACGGAAGGGGGGCTCGATGTGCTGGGGCAGTCTGAACGCATTGCGGCGGCAGTCGCACGTCTGCAGGCGGCAAAGATTCGTGTCTCACTCTTTATTGACCCAGATCCGCACCAAATTGATGCGGCGGCAGAGGCGGGCGCCAAGATTATCGAAATTCATACCGGCCACTATGCCGATGCTAAAACCCCTGGTGAGCGGCAGCAGCAGTTGCAACGCATTGTTGCCGCAGCCCACCTGGGTGAGGATTTGGGTCTGCAGGTCAATGCGGGACATGGCCTGCACTATCATAATGTCACTGAAGTGGCGGTCATTGATAATATTTGCGAATTTAATATTGGTCATGCGATTGTCGCCAGGGCGCTCTTTAGCGGGTTCGCTGTGGCGGTGCGGGAGATGCACGGGCTTCTAGTGCAGGCGCGTCACCGCGCTTGAGCCGAGGGTATTGCGCTCATGGTAGTTGGTATTGGCTGCGATATTGTTGAAATTGCAAGAATAAGAGATTCGCTGCAACAATATAGTGCGCGTTTTAGTCAACGTATTTTGGCTGATAGCGAGTTGGCGCGTTTTGCCGCTCTCTCCACGACACGACAGCCTGCGTGGTTGGCCAAGCGTTTTGCGGCAAAAGAGGCGACGGCCAAGGCGTTTGCCACGGGTTTTCGCAATGGTCTTTCACTGCGTCATATTGCGCTTGATCAGGGCGCAGCAGGCGAGCCGATTTTGCATTTTAGCGATCGGGCTGCCGAATTGGCCGCCTCTCTTGGGGTGACTCAGGCGTTCGTCTCCTTGGCGGATGAGCGTGAATATGCGATTGCCTATGTCATTTTACAGCGTTAATCTGAACAACTGGCTATAATGCAACGAAATGCCATTAAGTGAAACATGAGTCTGTCCACCATCCGTTAGCAGCGACGCCGACACCCAGCAATCGGGCAGTGGACGCCCTTAACTGAATGGCATTGGGCTATAATGACCCTATGAATCTACGGATTATTGGAGCTGTGATAGCTTGGTTAAAATGTTCAGCAGGATAAGCGTCAGAGAGGGAGGCGACGATGATGATTAGCATAAAGCGAACGCTGTTATGGCACTGTATGCTCTTCTGTCTCGGGTTAAGCCTGCTCTGGAGTACGCGGTTGTTAGCCGATGCGATCACCCCGCTGCGCCCGTTACCCTCTCTTTCCGCGGCGCGCGCTGCACTGGGAAAAGATCTTTTTCATGATCTGCGCCTCTCGGCGGATGGCCGAATCAGTTGTGCCAGTTGCCACCCACTGGCGCAGGGGGGAAGTGATAATCTGCCGCAGTCAACGGGGATAGGCGGGGCGGTGGGTCAGGTGAACGCACCAACGGTCTATAATGCCGCCTATAATTGTATGCAGTTTTGGGATGGGCGGGCGGCAAATCTGCATGAGCAGGCGGCAGATCCGATCACCAATCCCGCCAAGATGGGGAGTCAGTGGCCCGCTCTGTTGCAGCGACTGCAGCAGGATCGGCCGTTGGTTGCCCGTTTTCAGCGTCTTTACCCTGAAGAGGGGCTTACCCAGACGTCGATTATCGACGCCCTGGTCAATTTTGAGTTCTCCTTAATTACCGTCGATGCCCCCTTTGATCGCTGGTTACAGGGGGATAGCGGTGCCATGGGTACGCTGGCACTGCAGGGGTATTATAAATTTCGCGAGTTTGGGTGTGTCAGTTGTCATCAGGGGCGCCTTGTCGGGGGGAATATGTTTGCCGATATGGGTACGCTGCATGACTATTTCAGAGATCGGGCGGAGCCACCCAAAGAGAGTGATTTAGGGCGCTATCGGGTAACCCAGAATATTTCCGACCGCTATCAGTTTAAGGTGCCATCGCTGCGCCTAGCGATAAAGACGCCCCCCTATTTTCATGATGGCAGTTCACCGACGATTTCTGATGCCGTTAATAAAATGGCCTACTATCAGTTAGGGCGTTCATTAAACAGCGACGATGTCGAGGCGCTAGTTGCTTTTATCGCCAGTCTGCAGGGAAAACATGAGTTGTTAAATTAGTGAAATTATCGTTTACCAGACTGCTGCTAATCCTTTTTTTCCTGTTTACTTCTATCAGCGTGCTCTATGTGCGCTGGAAGTATGAGGAGATCATCGAGGCGGGTGAGCATCGCGAGTTAATTAAACAGATCTACATCCGCGACATTGAGGTTGATGACGAGATTCTGCGTATTGCCTCGCTTGCAGTGATTGAGTTCGATACCGTGAATGCAAAAATTGCTGCGTTGCGGCAATTTCAGCAACAGTTAGCGGCAGCAAGCTTCGCGAGTGAGGCAGCGCGCTTAGCGCGGCAAAATTATCTGGAAAAGAGCCGTGCCGAGGTTGCTCTGATAGAGAAGCTAAAGACGGAAGCTGCGCTCACCCGTAACAGCCTCTACTATCTGCCAACGCTACTCGAGGAGCTTGATGCAGCGGTGAATTATCGTGCTTTAATGCCGATTGTGACGCGGATCTATGGTTATACCCTATTGGCGAAAAAAGTTGAGGTTGATAGTGTTGCCGTGGAGTTGCGTAAACTCATTGCCGAGTTAAAGGATTTTGGCGACGTTAATAACTACTTTTATGACCACCTGAAAAACGCAACGGACAGAGTGATTAAGCTGGAGTCGCTCTATCAGCAGTATGAGGAGATCGCCAGCCACAACGAGCTTGATACGCTCTATCAACTTCACCAAAAGTCGCAAAATGCGATGACCACAGCGGGCTACTACCAGTTACTGCTGCTGCTGCCGCTCGATCTGTTGCTGCTCTTCTGGTTACTCTGGATGGTGCAGCGAAATCGCTATGCAGAGCAGCGGCTGACTGCGGAGCGTCAGCATCTGCAGGTCGCAGTTGATGTGCTGCCGGAGGCGATTTTACTGTTTAACCGTGAGGGTCAGTTAACCGTCTATAACGCCATGGTGCTCCGTTTTTATCCCCATTTAACGCCACAGTTTCTCGCCGGTTTACCCAATAAAGCAGCGCTGTTAAGGCAGCTGGAGCTGCCGGCGGCGGTGACCTGTCACGACTTTAGCGGCAAGTTGCTGCTGCAGGATGATTCACGTCCTAGCAGTTATTACCATGAGATGAGTGACGGGCGCACTTTTCTGGTTAAACAGGGGGAGAGTGATGGGGGTGAATGGGTGATTCTGGCTATTGATATCACCCACTCGCGCAGTCAGGAGAAGAGCCTGTATAGAATGGAGAAGGCGCTGCATCAAAGCCCGGTTTCGGTGGTGATTACTGATCCCTCCGGAAATATCGAGTATGTGAATCCAAAATTTGAACAGATTTCAGGTTATCAGTTTAGCGAAGTGGTGGGTAAAAATCCGCGTATTCTGAAAAGCGGTGAGACCAGTCGAGAGGGTTATCGGCTATTGTGGCAGACCATTTGTGCGGGTCAGGCGTGGCATGGTGAGTTTCATAATCGCCGTCGCGATGGCAAGCTCTATTGGGAGTCCGCCTCCATCTCTCCGGTCTTTAATGATCGGGGTGAAATTACCCATTTTATTGGAATTAAAGAGGATATTACCGAGCGTAAGCGGATAGAGTCGAGTCTGCGAATCTATTCAACGGTCTTTGATGTGCTCACTGAAGGGATTGTGATTACTGATAGCATGGCGGTCATTAAGTCAGTCAATCCGGCCTATGAGGCGATTTGCGGGTATGCGCAGGGTGAGTTATTGGGACAATCAACCGCACTGTTCAGAACAGGCGAGCATGATCGGGCGTTCTATCAGGCGATGTGGCAGAGTTTGTCCGATGATGGCCACTGGTCAGGGGAGGTTATCAACCGGCGCAAGAACGGCGCTATCTATCCGGCATGGCTGTCGATTACTCGCATTAATAATGACGGCAATAGCGATTTTGCCTATGTGGCGATTATGACCGACCTGACCCAACGTAAAGAGGTTGAGGAGCAGTTACGTTACCGCGACAACTATGATCAGATCACCGGGTTGCCTAACCGTACCCTGCTGCAAGATCGGCTGGAACACGGCATTGCCGTGGTGCATCGTGAGAAGAACCGTCTGGCGCTGCTGTTTGTTGATTTGGACCGTTTTAAGGGGGTCAATGACACCTACGGTCATAGCTGTGGTGACGCGCTGTTACAACAGGTGGCAAAGCGTCTGCAAGGATGTGTGCGCGAAGGGGATACGGTTTCGCGTTTTGGCAGCGATGAGTTTATGGTGCTGCTGGAGGCACTGGATGATGTAGAAGATGCCGTGGTGGTTGCCAAGAAGGTGCTGGGGGTGCTGTCACAACCCTTTAACCTTGAGGGGAATGAACTCTTTATTGGCGCCAGTATTGGCATCGCCCTCTATCCCGATGATGCGGTTGGTGCTGAATCCCTTATCTCCAACGCCGATATTGCGATGTCACAGGCGAAAAGTGACGGGCGTAACCGTTACCACTTCTTTACCGAAGAGATGCACCGGCAGGTTGGCAGGCGTATGGAGCTGGAGAACGATTTACGCCGCGCCGTCATCAATGGCGAGCTTGAACTCCATTATCAACCGGTGATTCATTGTGCCAGTGGTGAGGTGCATGGTGTCGAGGCGCTGCTGCGCTGGAACCACCCAGAGTTAGGTATGGTACCTCCGGGAATCTTTGTTCCGCTTGCGGAGGAGAGCGATATTATTGGCACCATCTCGGTTTGGGTGCTGCAGCAGGCGTGCGAGCAGGGGAATCTCTGGCGCGCTGATCCGACGCTGCCGCCACTGGATATTGCGGTGAATCTCTCCTGTGCCCAATTTGAGCATGGCTGCGGTGTCGGTATGATTGATTCAATTATTAACAACAGCGGCTACCCTACGGATCGCCTGACCCTGGAGGTGACCGAGAGTCTGTTTATTGCCGATAAGGTTCAGGGCGCCAAGATCTTCACTGATCTGAAGGCGTTAGGTGTGCGTCTCTCGATTGATGATTTTGGTACAGGTTACTCTTCGCTGAGTTACTTAAAGCACTTTCCGGTGGATGTGCTGAAGATCGACCGCTCGTTTATCGGGCAACTCGCCAAAGGGGAGACCGACGAGGAGTTGGTGCGTGCTATTGTGGTGATGTCCAAATCGTTAGGTTTGGCGCAGGTGGCTGAAGGGGTGGAGACGCAGGATCAGTACCATCTGCTGCGCGAAATCGGCTGTGACTATCTACAGGGCTACTATTTTGGCAAGCCGATGTCGGCTACCGCCTTTCTCTCCTGGTTAAGAAGTTACCGACCCGCCAGATAGCCCGTTGAGCGGGGGCGCTTGTAGGGAATTAACGCGGCATCTCTCGCTTGTTAAGCACACTGTCACGGGTTAAACGTGGTAGAAGCGCTCCTTAAGTATTTTCATCGCGTAGTTCAGCTGTTTGGTTTTAATCGCCGCACTCTCACGCACTTCGACACTGTGGGTATCGACCTTATCGGGATGATTGGTGGAGATGAGGCGGCGATAGGCGTTTTTCGCTTCGCTGTAGCTGGCACCGAGGGGCAGTTCTAAAATAGTAAAGCAGTTTTTGATAAGCAGCGTGTTGTTGCGGCCATCGTTGGCGGCGCGTTCATTATAGGCCTGCATGGCGTCAATAAAGGTGGTGAGGTTCCCCTCTTCATCGGTGATCAGGCGAAAGTGGGTGTCACAACTGGTGCAGCGACCATGACCGTTGGGGGCGGGGTGGGCGATACGCAGTCGCTGTTCGCAGGAGGGGCAGGCAAAGAGCGTTTCACTGCGTGGCGGGGCTTTGGGTCGCGGTGCGGCGGCGGGCGATTCACCGGGCGCTGCGGGCGGGGGTCGCCGCTCTGTTGCAGGCGTTGCTTTGCCGGCAGGGAGACGCTCTTTTAACTGCTTAAGCTCTTTAAGACAGGGGTAGCCGTAGTAGTGCGCCTCTTCAAAGTAGTCGCGGGCGACAACCAGATCTTTGCTAACCTCAAGTCCGTCACGATAAATAATACCAAGATAGTATTGCGGTGAACCATCGCCCATGCCGTTAATAATAGAACTCTCAAAGAGTTGCCGGGCGCGACGGTAGCTGCGCTGGCAGCCGCTGCCGCTATAGAGGCAGATGGCAGCATTAAACTGTGCCGAGCAGTTGTGCTGTTTGGCTGCGGCGATGGCCCATTTGAAAGCTTCGTTGGGGCGTTTGTCAGCAATCTGTCTGCCCACAAGAATATAGGAGAGGGCGACCTGAGAGCCGACGTGGCCGCGTTTCGCCGCTTTACGGTGCATCTCAATCGCCGCCTGCAGATCGGCCTCAATACCATCGCCGCTGCGCAACATTTCAGCGACCTCAAACTGGGCATCCAAATCGCCGTTTTCAGCGCGGGTGAAGATATCTTGGTTGAGTAGCGCACGGCGCGGCAAGGCGCGTCGCGGGTTGTAGGGTTGGGAACTATTTTGTTGGGGTTGTGGTTGACGTTTGGTAAAAATATGCGCCAGACGCCGTAACAGCTGCAGTGGGAGTTGCAGTGTACGGCGAAGGCGCTGTCTGGTAAACACGCGGTAACAGCAGTCAGGAGGTTAGGTTGGGATAGTCGGTATAGCCTGCGGCACCCGGGGTGTAAAAAGTGGCGGGATCAGGCGTGTTCAGTGGCGCGGCGGCAGCAAAGCGGGCAGGCAGATCAGGGTTGGCAATAAAGGCGGTACCGAAGGCGACGGCATCGACAGTGCGGTTGAGAATGGCACTGTTGGCCTCCTCTGCGCTGTAGCCCATATTACCAATGAGTACCCCTTGGTAGGCGCTGCGTACCGCCTCCATCAGATTGCCCTGTTGCAGGCCGGCAAAGTCAGCACGCATTAGATGCAGGTAGGCAAGCTGATAGGCATTAAGCTCTCCGGCAAGCCAGGTAGCGAGTCCGATGGGATCGCTGTCGCGCATATCATTAAAACTGTTCAGGGGCGAGAGGCGTAGACCGACCCGATCATTTCCCCAAATGTCGCAGAGCACATCGAGTACCGCCAGGAGCAGACGAGCACGGTTAGCACGACTGCCACCATAGGGCGGTTGCCGCTGGTTGCTGCCATCACGCAAAAACTGGTCGAGCAGGTAGCCGTTGGCGCCATGAAGTTCAACGCCATCAAAGCCGGCCGCTTTGGCGTTGCTCGCCGCTTTGGCAAAGCCTGAGATAATCGCGGGGATTTCGTTATCTTCAAGGGCGCGGGGGGTGGTGTAGGGCTGTTTGCCGGCGGGGGTGTAGACCTCTTCGTTGGCAATAGCGAGCGCGGAGGCGGAGACGGGAACGCGGCCATCATTCAACAGGGGATGACAGGCACGGCCACCATGCCAGAGTTGCAGGACAATCACTCCGCCTGCGGCGTGAACCGCATCGGTGACGTGGCGCCAGCCCTCAACCTGTGCCTGATTATAGATACCGGGCTCATGCCAAAAAGCGGAGCAGTGCTCCATCACCATCGTTGCCTCGGCAATAATCAGTCCGGCCGTGGCACGTTGGGCGTAATGTGTCGCCATAAGGGCGCTGGGAAGATGGCCTGCCTCGGCACGACAGCGGGTGAGGGGGGCCATCAAAATACGGTTAGAGAGGGTAAGTGATCCTGCCTGAAGGGGGGTAAACAGGGCTTCATAGTGGGTCATGGTAATTCTCCGATACGGTGATGAGAGCAGATAAACAAAACCCCGACCCAGCGTTGCCAGGTCAGGGTTGAGATCGGGCAGAATTAAGCGAAGTTACGGTTAACAAAATCCCAGTTAACCAGACTCCAGAACGCCTCAAGATATTTAGGACGGGCATTACGGTAGTCAATATAGTAGGCGTGTTCCCAAACATCACAGGTGAGCAGGGGTGTCTGACCGTTGGTCAGCGGGCAGGCGGCGTTACTGGTGTTGACTATTTCGAGGGCGCCATCGCTGTTTTTCACTAACCAGGTCCAACCGGAGCCAAAGTTGCCTACCGCAGAGGCGGTGAACTTCTCTTTAAAGGCGGCAAAGGAGCCAAAGGTGCTGTTAATCGCAGCAGCAATGGCGCCGCTTGCCTCACCACCGGCATTGGCTGCGAGGCAGTTCCAGTAGAAGGTGTGGTTCCATACCTGAGCGGCGTTATTAAAGATCGGGCCGCTGGCGCTACGAATGATCTCTTCGAGAGTTTTGTTGGCAAACTCACCCTCTTTGGTCAGATTATTGAGGTTGGTGACGTAGGTAGCGTGGTGTTTATCGTGGTGAAACTCCAGCGTCTCGGCAGAGAGATGGGGCTCTAGGGCGGTTTTGCTATAGGGAAGTTCAGGTAGTTGATGTGGCATGAGGTAAGCTCCTTAGGGTTAGTTTAACGAGGGATAGATGGGGTGGCCATCGAGCATTGCAATACCTGCACTCAGTTGCAGTCGCCCTGCGGCGAACCAGCGTGCAGCGGCAGGATAGATGCGGTGCTCCTCTTTCAGCACTCGGGCGGCAAGGGTTGCGGCATCATCATCACGGTAAAGGGGGACGCGCGCTTGAATGATAAGCGGGCCAGAGTCGAGTTGCGGCGTGACAAAATGGACGCTACAGCCAGCTTCGCGGTCACCGGCCTCAATGGCGCGCTGATGCGTATGCAGACCGCGATATTTCGGTAGTAGCGAGGGGTGAATATTGATCATGCGCCCATGATAGTGGTTGACCAGTGGGTCACTAAGGATTCGCATAAAACCCGCTAACAGCAGAAGATCGGGTTGGTAGCTGTCAATTAACTGCATTAACTGTTGGTCGTAGGCGTCACGGCTGGGATAGTGACGATGATCTAGCGTCGCGGTGGCAATCCCAGCCGCTGCAGCGCGTTGCAGGCCGTAGGCGTCGGGGTTGTTGCTAACGACGGCAATAATCGTGGCTAACTCGCCGTCGTGAAGATTGTCAATGAGTGCCTGAAGGTTGGAGCCGCCTCCCGAGATAAGGACGATGATGCGGCAGGCGGGGCGTTTGCCTGGCATTAGATAAAGGTCACCGCCTCGGCGGCCGCAGCGGCATTAATCACTTTGCCAATGAGGGTGGGGTTTTCGTTGAGTTCTCTGAGTGAGGCAATGACTGCTGCGCTATCTTCGGCACTGACGATAAGCACCATGCCAATACCACAGTTAAAGGTGCGGTACATTTCAGCAGTCGCGATATTACCCTGTTGCTGTAGCCAGCTAAAGATATCGGGCCAGACCCAACTGCTGCTGTCGAGTTGTACCGCCAGCCCTTCAGGAATGACGCGTGGAATGTTGTCGCTAAGACCACCACCGGTAATATGGGCAATGCCATGCAGGGTCTGTTGCTGCATTAGTTGCAGTAGCGGTTTCACATAGATGCGGGTCGGGGCAAGCAGTGTCTCACCCAGGGT
>JADGBN010000008.1 GCA_015231435.1 Gammaproteobacteria bacterium | reverse complement strand
CCGGAGCTCTTTTGTCGCGCTGTAGATGACGAGGCCGGTATCACGCACACGATTGACAAAGCGTGTCTCCGCCTTGGCGATGTTGGTAACATCGATTCGGTAGAGGGTATGCAGTTCGTCAAGCTCTTCACGAATGCTTTCCAGCGCTAACGGGGCGGCATCGGGTGCGTCAAAGGCAAAGTCGTAATCGCTCTCTGTCTTGGCATCCCCCGTTACGCGAGATCCGAAAAGATAGATGCGGGTGGGCGCCGTATGCTTAAGGATAAGCGCTCGTACGGCGTCGACAAGCTTCGTGTCATATTGGCGTTGCTGTTCAGCCATCGCGCATCCCCGCCTTCAATAGCGACGACGGAACATGCACGGTGTCTTGCATTAACGCATTGCGTTTACTCTGCTTCATGTTTTTTTACTGCTCGGCTGACTGTTGAATAATGTACGCTAAAATGTTTGGCGATAGCGGCCATGGTATGTTGCCCTGATAGATAGGCTTTTGCCATGGCTTGGCGTGGTGGGTATTTTAACTCAAAGTCTTGCAATGGCTGGGTAATCATACGACGTTGCGTGCGAGGTATCTCTTCTAGGGATGGCTTGCCTTCTATTTCCGCTTGCATTTTCTTAACAAAATCGACCGACCCCAAGAAAATTTGCCCCTGCAACTTTGCCCATACACTGGGCAGTCTGGCACCTTGATGAACAAATTCGACATAATTGGCGATCGCGGTTGCACGTTGCGGGCTGAATTGAGCAAGTATCCAATCTGTTTGCAGCCAAGCAGGCGTGGGAGCTTGCCCGCAGCTGGCCAGATAACTGCTCCAAGGCCAATCTTCCAGACGTTTCACCATGTTTGCGCGCAAAGGGTTAAGCACTACATAACGCGCCAGTTCAAGCAGGTAGTTGTCTCTTTCAACCAAAACCGCCTTATAACGGCCCTGATATATACCCAATCAACTTGAAAATGCTGGATTGAAAACCTGAAAATTATCGGTAATTCTCGTATTCAATGAATCCCCCATATCTGGCAATATCTTGTCAAAGAAATGATTAATTGCTTCGCGAAATTCCATCGCACTGTGAAAGCATCGGTTGTTTCGAACTTTTTCGTTCATCACTTTCCATAATCGCTCTATCGGGTTCAAATTCGGACTGTAGGGCGGGAGATAATGTAACTCTATCTGAAGCGTTTTGGCGGTCTCTGTCACAATGTGTGCTTTGTGATAACCCGCTCCATCCAAGATGAGATGCAATCTTCCTTTTTCGGCATTTTTTTGGCGCAGTTTCCGCAGAAAATCGATAATTGCTTCGCCATTTATCGTGGGGTATTGCACCGTCAGCGTTTGGTCTATTTGGCTTAACTGTAGGGCACCGATAATGTTCAACCGAGTACGACTAGCGGTAGTTTTGATGGGTTTATCCGTTGCAGTCTTTATCCAGCCAGCGCTGATTTTTGTTGCCTGTGTTGGATGCACCGCATCCATAAAGAATATCGCTTCATCCGACTTGGCTTCTGCCTTTAACTGCCGATAGCGTTCAATAAAAGCAGCTTGTTTTTCAGCATCAACCTTGTAGGGGACTGCTTTGGGCTTTTTGTAACTAAAACCATTTTTGTGCAGCCATTTATTTATTCCGGCAATCGTGTAGGTAACCCTGTAGCACTGTTGAATATGGGCAACGATGTCACGCTGATGATAGTAGGTATTGGCAACCAAATGAGCGACCAACTCTTCTGTCTGAGTTTGCGTCAATTTACTGAATGAGCCACCACTACTGTTTGAACATTTCTTATGGTCTATAAAATCATCGATATGACGAGCTATTGTCGATTCATGTAGCCGCAGCGCCTGTGCTATTTGTGCTAACTGCCAACCTTCTGAACGCAGTAAGAGTGCTTTAATTCGGTCACGCTCTTTTCCATCACGACACGTCTTGTGCTGTTGCTCCAAGGCTGATTTTTCTGTCATGTTGAGTTCGAGGTTGTTCATGACTTGTATACTGATCCCCTAAATCATGAAAATCAAGCATTTTCATAGATCTGGGGTATATAACAACTACCCCTGGCCCACCCCCACCGAACCGCAACGCCAACGGGTCGAACAGCTGGCGCAAACGGTGCTCGAAGCCCGCGCCAACCACCCCAACAGCACCCTGGCCGATCTCTACGACCCACTCACCATGCCGCAGGATCTACGCAAAGCACACACCGCCCTCGATAAAGCAGTCGAACAGTGCTACCGCCCTGAACCATTTAACAACGAAAGCGAACGCCTCGCTTGGCTATTTGCCGCCTATCAGGAGAGAGTGAGAGCCAGTTAATCGTATGGTCTCAACCGTAATGGCTGGGACTACCACGGCGGCGCAGACGACTCGCAAGAGCGGATGAAAAAGGTGGAGGCAGAGAAGCTGGCGAAGGTCAATCCGAAGTTCAAAGAGGGCTATACTGAGCGGATGGAACCAGAACAGAAAGTCTCCGATACGATATTAAAGCTCATTGCTTTGGCTGAGGCGGGTAGTCACCTACCAAAACAGGAGTTGTTTGAATCGCTGTGGTATGATGATGGCAAACGTGAAGCGCACATTGAGCGCCGCATAGGCTACGACCACATCACCGACCAAGAAGATTACATTATCAAGACTTTTGAGGCGTTATCTTCTGCTGAGATTGCCAGATTGGGTGATGGGGGCTATATTGAAATTGAGATGGACAACCAAACATGGTCTGTCGTGATAGATGGAAACGGAACGATAAAAACCGCTTATCCACATGATGATCGGTTTGCCAGTTTTGCACAGAACCAAGCCAACAGAGGGCGCAAAGTTTATGAAACCACCATCCCTGAACGAATTAGAGAGATACTTAAACGGCTATTTGGCGCACTCTAAAACATGGAGTGCCGATGATGTCGATACCTTCATCACCTGCGGGGCGCGTGAAGTGCTAGAAAAAAATTTGCATAGATTGAGCGTGACACAGATAGGCCAGCTTAAAGAGGCAGACGCTGCTTTTATGCGCCTGCTTGAACAGGTAGCAGATAAGACGGGCGAGGCAGCAGACCTGCAAAGATTGGCTGACTCAGTGATTAGTGTCACCGATTACCGCCACGCCGCATGACCACCATCCCCATCTCCACCCTAACCGGCGTGCGCCTTGTCTGTAAACATTGGAAAAATGATGAACGGTTCATTTTATTACTTAGTCAGGTGACTTCAGAGACTCCGAAGCGGCTGATTTAAGGCGGATGATTGCGGCGATTATAAAAAACGGATTACCGAGAAGTCGCGTGATTCCATAGACGGACAATAACCCCTCTCACAACCCTCCCCCACCCGCTTTGACGGGTTTTTTCGCTTGGTGTTAAGCCAAGGCACGACCGATAAGCAGATTTGCGATTTAAAGATGTGGTGACGCGGGGCGTTAAATTGCTGACGATTACTCTAAACCCAATCACGGTGCTAGCCCGAAAAAAAAGGCCTGTATCCACGATGGATGCAGGCCTTTGATTTATTTGGAGCTGGCGATGGGATTCGAACCCCCGACCGGCTGATTACAAATCAGCTGCTCTACCAACTGAGCTACACCAGCAGTCTTAGCGCCATGATAACGGATGAGGCGTCGAGATTCAATTCCCCGCCTAATAAAATAGCATCACCACATCAGCCATAGTGGCATTGTCCCTGCGGCTCTGCGACAATAAGCTTTTAGTTTTTCTCATGGAATCGGTAATGAGTGCAACTCTGATTGATGGCAAGGCGGCAGCGGCGCGCTTACGTTTACAAGTGGCTGAGGCGATTACTGCACGGTGCGCTTCTGGCAAACCTGCAGCGGGTCTGGCGGTGATTCAGGTGGGTCATGATCCGGCCTCCTCGGTCTATGTCGCCAGCAAGCGGCGCGCCTGTGAGGAGGTGGGAATCACCTCTTTTGCCTACGATCTTGACGCTAACTGTCCGCAGGATGAGCTGCTTGCCCTTATTGACAAGCTCAATCTTGACAGTCGCATTCATGGCATTCTCGTGCAACTCCCCCTGCCCGCCCACATAGACGGTAACGCGGTTATTGAGCGCATTGCGGTGACCAAGGATGTCGATGGCTTTCACCCCTACAATCTCGGTCGTCTGGCACAGCGGCGTCCGCTGCTCCGCCCCTGCACGCCGCGCGGGGTAATGACCCTGCTGGAGAATTACCAAATCCCCCTTGCGGGTATGGATGCGGTGGTCATTGGCCAGTCTAATATTGTCGGTCGCCCAATGCTCTTGGAGCTGATGCAGGCTGGCTGCACGGTGACACTCTGCCACAGTCGCAGCCGTGATCTAACGACAAAGATTGCCGCCGCTGATCTGCTGGTCGCGGCGATTGGTCAACCGGCGTTTATTCGCGGCGAATCACTAAAGGCAGGTGCCGTGGTCATTGATGTGGGAATTAACCGCCTGCCCGATGGCAAACTCTGCGGCGATGTCGATTTTGCCACCGCCGTGCAACGCGCCGGTTGGATAACCCCAGTTCCCGGCGGGGTGGGCCCGATGACGGTGGCGACACTCATGCAGAATACCCTACAGGCAGCCACCTTTACGGATAGCAAATAGGAGATAGGGTCAGGCGGTGAGTATTGTCGACTGCGCTGCCTTAACCAGCCTGCTCATCATCTGCAGATGGCTTGCTGTCTCATTTAGCGCACTAATATAACGGTACTGTTCGCCACCTGATTTAATAAAAAGCTGACGATTCTCCTCGCCAATCTCTTCAAGCGTCTCTAAACAGTCGGCTGCAAACCCCGGACAGATCACGTCAATACTGCGTACCCCAGTCGCTGGAAGTGCCGCCATTGTTTCGTCGGTATAGGGTTGTAACCAAGGCTCACGACCAAAACGCGACTGAAAGGTGAGCTTCCACTCGGCAGCGTCTAACTCCAGTGCCGCAGCCAGCAGCTCTGCGGTTCGTTGACACTGCCCGTAGTAGGGATCGCCCTGCTGCTGATAGCGTTGCGGCGTACCATGAAAGGAGATGAGTAACAGCTGCCCACGCGGCTGTTGCTGCCACGCCTCTTTAACCGATTCTGCCAAGGCATTAATGTAATCGGGGTGGTCATGGTAATTATTAATAAAATGAAGCGGTAACAGATGTCGCCGCTGTTTGAAGGCCGCCGCAAGCGCATCAAAGGTAGAGGCGGTTGTGGCGCAGGAGTTCTGCGGATAGAGCGGCAGCACGATAACGGCTCCACACCCTGCAGCCTCAAGTTCACTCAGGGCAGCGTTCAGGGAAGGGTTACCGTAACGCATTCCCAAACTCACCAGATAGCGGTTTGGTGACTTTGCATCGAGCAAACGCTGCAAACCCTGCTGCTGCGCCCGGCTGATGAGCAGCAGTGGCGACCCCTCCGCTTGCCAGATCTTTTGATAAAGACGTGCCGAGCGGGCGGGACGGGTGCGCAGAATAATCCCGTGGAGAATAAGCCACCAGAGAGGACGCGGCAGATCAACCACCCTGCGGTCAGAGAGAAACTCCGCCAAATAGCGACGTAGTGCCGCAGGCGTTGGCGCATCGGGTGTGCCGAGATTACTCAGCAGCACCCCAATCTTTTTAGTCGGAGAAGAAGTTAACATGGATGATAAAGCAAGGCTGAGGCAGGCGGCAGAAAAAGAGACTACCGTTCCACTTCAACCCTGTTTTACAAATCGCTCGTTATAGGGTTACTTTAGTGCCGCAAAGACCGCATCACGAATGGCGTCAACACTACCCACACCTGCCACTTTAACGTACTTAGCCGCAGAACTTGCACCACTTGACGCCCAGTTAGCATAGAAGTCAACCAATGGCTTGGTCTGCGCATGATAGACCTCAAGACGCTTACGCACCGTCTCCTCTTTATCATCATCACGCTGAATTAGCGCTTCACCGCTCTCGTCATCAAGTCCATCCACCTTGGATGGGTTAAAGATAACGTGATAGGTACGCCCAGAAGCAGGATGTACGCGACGACCACTCATACGGCTAATGATCTCGGTATCGGCAACATCAATCTCCACCACATAATCGACCACCACCCCTTCACTACGCAGTGCCTCAGCTTGAGGAATCGTGCGGGGAAAGCCATCAAAGAGAAAGCCGTTAGCGCAGTCAGCCTCGGTAATTCGTGCTTTAACCATACCGATAATAATATCGTCGGAGACCAGACCGCCCGCATCCATAATCTTTTTCGCCGCCATCCCCAACTCGCTTCCGGCTTTGACATGCGCACGCAGCATATCGCCGGTAGAGATTTGCGGAATATTATATTTTTTACAGATATTCTGAGCCTGAGTTCCTTTGCCGGCACCCGGGGCACCCAAGAGGATTAGTCGCATAACGGTAACTCCTAGTAATCAAGAATGGATAAAATGAAGAGAGTCAGCACTGATTTGCCAATATAACCATACCCGCTCCAGTGCTGATTATGCCGAAAAACGCCCATAAGCTCCATCAATTTAGGCGATGTTCGCAACATCGCTCACCCTGTTTAACGCTTTACCGGCTGATTATGGTTAAGCAGATAACGGATCGTCTGATAGTAGTCGAGCGTCAGTTGCTGCATTCTGGCAGCCACCTCTGGCTGTTCAGCCGTGATATCGCGACGCGGTTCGCTATCGCCAAGGGGATGCAACAGCGGTTGACTCCCGTCGGCTATCATTTTGAAGTAGCTGTCTTTGCCAATTAGACCAATCTCGACGGGTGTGGCGTGATCAATGGTAAAGGCGTAACGCGCTTGATCATAGGTCGGATCAAAGAGATTACGGCCAAAGGTGGTATTAAGATGCGAATGCCCGGTTATCGCCGCAACAGTCGTCAGCAGATCCACCTCCGAGGCAACCGTTTCACGCCGCTCCGCTGGCAGATGGTTGGGGGCATAAAAAATTAATGGCACCCGATAACTCCCCATTTTTAGTTGAAACTCCTGCTTTAAGGTGTGATTCCCGGGGGCATCGGCAAGACCATGGTCACCAAAGAAGACAAAGAGCGTATTGGCAAAATAGGCCTCCTTTTTGGCCATCGTCATCCATTCGCCAATGGCGTGATCCATAAAGCGATAGGCGTTGTACTCCCCTGCCGAATCAAATCCGTGTTGCGTCAAATCAACGTCCGGCTCGACAAAGGTAAATCCGGCATTATCCTTGGGAATGGTGTAGGGACGATGGTTACCGCTGGTCTGAACCACGGCGAAAAAGGGTTGCTGCTGCTGGCGAAACTGCGCATTTGCAGCACGAAAAAGGTCAAGATCGGAGATCCCCCAGACGTCAACCGCCGCCGCCTCATAACTACCCTCTTCAAATAGGGTAATCCCCTCAATATTGTTGGCAAAAAGGGCGCGAATATTTCCCCAGCTGGCACTCCCCCCGAGAAAGTAGAACTTTTTGTAACTGCTAAAGGCGTTGACAATCGTCTGCTGACTCGCAATCATCGGATTACGCGAGGCGGTCTCACCGGGCTGCACATCGGGAATTCCTGTTAGCAGGGCAAAAAGAGAGCGTGCTGTACCGGTATGGGGGGTAAAAAAGTTAGGGAAGTAGATACTCTGCTGCGCCATCTGGTCAAAATGGGGGGTCGCACTCAGCGGATTTCCGGAGAGCCCAGTCTTAAAGGTGGCAAAAGACTCAAGAACGACTATCACCACATTAGGCGACTGCTGAAAAAGCGGCGTCGCTGTAACCTGACGCTGATATTGCAAAACCTCGGAATTGGCATCGGGATTCTCGACACCCAGATACGCCGCCATGGCGGGATAGGCACTGCGTGCCGCAGCTTCATCATAGGGGGCCCCCCCGTTATTAACGGTATAGACAAAATAGACCGCCGGGTTAGAGGCAAGGGCACTGGTAAAGGGGTGGGTTGAGAAATAGGCGTCACTCCAGCGCAGCGGGTACCAGGAAATTTTGGCAAAAATGGCGAAAAAGTAGAGCAGCACCGCGCCAATAATTAACCAGGCGCGCCACTTTATCGCCAACGGTTGATAGGTGGCCCCGGCATAACGCCGCAGGTGACGATACCCCCCCCAAAAAGTTACCACTGCGCTCACTATTAACAGAATCATTAGCGGGATGACCGGATAACTCTCCCACACCATCTGTGCAGATATCAACGGATCGGCGGCAAAGCGCAGCGCCGTCTGATCAAGACGCTTACCTAAGTAGGCATAGTGTCCAAAATCAACCATATAGAAGAGCAGTAGCAGGGTGACGGCAACTGAACCATAAATTGACCAGAGCCAGCGCCCCTGCACTGTAAGCGGCGAAATAAAGTTTATCCAGCCTAAAATGGCCATCGGCAACAGCAACAGCAGTGCCACCCGCAGGTCAAACTTAGTGCCGATATAGAGTGCATGAAGCAAATTGGCATAGGTGATCGGATCAACGGGATTATTAAACCAGAAAAGAAATATAAGTCGCATCACCCCCATGAGAATCACTAAAACAAGCGTCGGCAGCAGCAGCAGCCGAATTCGCGGGGGAATGCAAGATGAGGAGAAAAACATAGTAGAAAACCTAGGTTAGAGAGTAAAAAAAGGGCTCCCTGAGGCAAAAGCAGCAGGGAGTTCCGCCATATCATTAAGTTAAGCCTGAGGATGTCCACTACCCACTTGCCGAGACGCCGTAAACCCATCCCTGGGGGCTTGACGGCGGCGTCCATGCCGCCGACACTCGGCAATCGGGCAAGTGGACACCCTTAACTTAACCTAATGGTATTGGGAGTTCCGCATGGATGCATTCTGACACAGCGCGTGACTTTGGGGAAATATTGCCACTGCTGGTCGCTAACCGCAAAGAGGTCGGTTAAACTCACCCCTTACCGGAGATAGCTTTTAGGAGTCGTGATGCGTATTGGAATTGATCTTGGTGGTACGAAAATCGAAATTGTCGCCCTTGACGAGAACGGTGATATTTTACACCGTAAACGTGTCGATACACCGCAGGGTGACTACCGTGGCACCGTAGCAGCCATTGTCGCACTAATTACCGAGTGTGATACCCTGCTGGGCATGAAGGCCACGGTCGGCGTCGGCATTCCCGGCGCACCCTCCCCGGAAACGGGGTTAATTCGCAATGCCAATTCAGTCTGTCTAATTGGCCAACCACTGCAAGCGGATATTGAGGCGGCGATAGGGCGTCCGATCCGCCTTGAGAACGATGCCAACTGTTTTGCCGTATCAGAGGCAGTGGATGGCGCCGGTAAGGGGTATGAGACCCTCTTTGGCGTCATTCTCGGAACCGGCTGCGGCGGTGGTTTAGTAGTGAAGGGCGAGGTATTACGCGGACGCCACGCGATTGCCGGTGAGTGGGGCCATAACCCGCTGCCATGGCCAACCATCACAGAGATCCCGGGGCCCGACTGCTACTGCGGACAGCAGGGTTGCCTCGAACAATGGATCTCCGGTACCGGCATTGCCCGTGATCATCTGGCGATCACCGGTCAAGATCTCTTGGCGCCCGCGATTGTTGCTGCCGCTACCGCAGGCGACCCCATCGCAGAGGCGACGCTGCAACGTTATGAACAGCGACTGGCACGCGCCCTCGCCCATGTAATCAATATTTTTGATCCGCATGTCATTATCCTCGGCGGCGGCATGTCAAAGGTGAGCCGCCTCTACGACAACGTGCCCAAACTTTGGGAGCCCTATGTATTTACCACGGATCATGTGAACACCCCGCTCCTCCCCCCGGTACACGGTGACTCCGGCGGCGTTCGCGGTGCAGCCTGGCTCTGGCCGTTAATCAAGAGATATACCCGTCATCCTTGAAAATGCTGGTTCGTTGGCCGCAGTCGCTCACCCCAATCACTTAGGTTGTCTAAGCTCATGGGGATTCGCGACTTTGCCGCCTTCCATCATTTCCAATGATTTTGGGTATAGCTTGCGCTACTCGCTCTGCAGGGTGGCAAAACCGATTTGTGAAAGACCTGCATGACGAATCGCATCCATGGCGGTAATCACCGCCTGGTGCGGTGTCTGTTGGTCAGCACGAATCACCACCTGATGGCTTGTCGCCGGGGCAGCGCTAATAGCGGCAATAATTGCCTGCGTCAGGCGCTGCCGCTGATCCCGCTTCACCTGCTTGTCGCCAATATAGTAATCACCCGTTGCGGTAATTAGCAGCTCTAACATTTCACTCTGCTGCACATCGCTGCTGTTGGCCTGCGGCAGTTGAATCGCCAGGGCACGCTCCTTCTGAAAGGTGGTGGAGACCATAAAGAAGATTAGCAGCAGAAAGACCACATCAATTAACGGCGCGATATTCAGCTCAAGTTCATCCTCCTGATGCCGCTGAAATTTCACAACTCCCGCGCTCCATGAATTAACTCCACGAGCTTAAGCGCCTCATCCTCCATTTTTAGCACCAAAAGCTCGACTCGACGGCGAAAGTGACGGTAAAAGATAAGTGCCGGTATGGCGACCGCCAAGCCCGCAGCGGTGGTAATGAGGGCTTCAGAGATGCCGCTCGCCAGTACGGTGGGGTTACCGACACCAAACTCGGTAATCGCCGAGAAGACCTTAATCATCCCGACCACTGTGCCCAACAGGCCAAGCAACGGGGTAATTGAGGCAATCGTTCCCAGCGTGTTGAGATAGCGCTCAAGCTGCACAACGACCTGACGCCCCTCCTCCTCGAGAACCTCTTTAATCACCTCACGCTCATGGTGCATATTGACCAGCCCAACCGCAAGAATACGCCCCAAAGGAGAGCTTACGCTAACACTGCGGATCTTCTCGGTCGTCAGTGCCCGCTGCTGATGCAGTTGCCAAAGCTGTTGCGCCAGATTGGTCGGGGCAATCGGTTCACTACGCAGCTTCCACAACCTGTCCAAAACAATCGCCACCGCAATGACCGAACTTAGCACTATCGGCAACATTAACCAGCCGCCGGCAACGACTATCTCATACATCGCTTAACTGAGCTCCGTCACGGTTGGCGTCAATCAGGCTCACTAGGGAACCACGCGATTGATCTGCAACACAATCGTCTCACCGCTACCCACCTTAACGGGGGAGAGCTCGCCCACCAGATCACCACTTTTGGCAATCGCATCACCACTTTGGGAGAGACGCGCCCCGAGGGTGACCTCACTAAAGTGAGCTAAACTGCTATTTGCCACCATCGCCATACTCTCATCAAGGGTTTTGGTGAGGGGAAGTTCACTGGCAACACCACGATAGGCGGCGAGGGGAAAGCGCGGGCCGGTGACTGCACGGGCATAGATGAAGAGCGTCATCCCGGGCGTCACCTGACTTTGAAGTTCAGGGGCAAGAGATACCGCAACGGTAAGCTTTGCGTCACCCACTGCAGCAACGATGTCAGGCGTCGCCATCGCCGCAGGCGCAGTCACGACCGCTGTGGCAGGAGCAGGCTCTACCGTACCACCGGCTGCGGTAATTTTACGCTCAAGCGCCGCCATCATCTGACTCACCTGCTGCTGCTCTTCAGCATCCTCCAGCTGCGGTAACAGCAGACGAAAACGCGTTAGAGCGAGATTAAACTCACCTTTATTTGCCGCCAGCACCCCCGCCATCCATAACGCCATACTGTCGTTAGGATCAATCGCCAACGCCTGATTTACCAGCGCTGCCGCCCGCTCGTTATGCTCCCCGCCATTGGCCATGGCAATCGCATCTGCCAGCGACAGCATGACCGATATCTCATTGGGACGCAGTTGCTGGGCGCGTTCGTAGGCGGTTACCGCACGGCTATACTCCTCCACCGCCATTAGCGTCCGCCCCAGCATATACCACCCCTCGGCATCCTCAGGGCTCTCCTGCAAACGTTTGCTCAGGGTTGCTATCATTGCTTCAAGCGTCTGCGGCGCATCACTGGCACCACCATGCGCGGCGGCGACCCGACCTTGGATGAGTTCAGGAGATCCGACCTGCCAGTAGAGCAGCAGCGTTAACAGCGGTATAAAAAGCACCATACCGATGAGCGTCGCCCCTATTTTGGCACGCACAGGTGGCGCAGCAGCGGTGCCACTTGTCTCGCTACCGCTATCAATATCGCTCAGCAGTATCTGCTCAAGCTCCTGACGCGCCTGGGAGAACTCCTCCTGACTTAACTCACCCGCCGTCACCTCACGCTCCATCTCGGCGAGCCGTTCCCGGGCAATGACAATATTTTGCTCACTGCGGCCAGAGGCGACCAAAAGCGTATCCGTGTGACGCTGACGTAACAAAGGAAGCGCCAGCATCGCGATTGCCAGCAGCACCATTGCCAGTGCGACCATTATAAAAGTAACCACTACCCTCTCCCCTTATCCTGTGGCGCAGTTGCGGCAGAAGTGCCGCCTAACAGTGCCGCTGCCCGCTGCTGTTCGCTCTCACTCATGACGACCCGCTGCTGTCTGGCACGTCGCCGCACCATCAGTAACAGGCCGAAAACCCCTACCGCGAAAATAATAAAGGGGCCGATCCATAAGAGAAGCGTCGATTTTTGCAACGGCGGACGATAGAGAACAAAATCGCCATAACGCTGTACCATGTAATTAACGACCTCCTCGCGGCTTTTACCTGCAACCAGCATCTCATAGGTCTGGCGCCGTAGATCCTGAGCCAGTTCGGCATTGGAGTCGGCAAGATTCTGATTCTGACAGACCAGACAGCGGAGTTCGAAAATCAGCTCTTTATAAATAACCTCAAGCTGCGGATCATCAAAATGGTACGCCTCGATATTCGCCTGCAGGGGAGTCGCCACCCAGAGCAGCAGAAAAATAACCGCAGAGAGCATCCGGCGGATCATGCGCCCTCTCCCTGAAGTTGTCCGATAAGGGGAATAATCGTCTGTTGCAACGACTCTTCAGTCACCGGCCCGATATTTTTAAAACGGACAATCCCTTTTTTATCAATCACAAAAGTTTCAGGCACCCCGTAAACTCCCCAGTCAATACCGACATCCCCCTTAATATCAGAGACTGATAAAAGGTAGGGATCGCCATAACGCTTTAACCAGCGCTGCGCATCCATCGGACTATCTTTATAGTTAAGCCCGACGATAGCGGCAAGATTTTGCTTGGCCAGCGCACTAATTAGCTCATGTTCGGCACGACAGGAGACGCACCACGATGCCCAAACATTCAATAACCAGACCTTTCCCTGCATATCAGCCACAGAAAAGTTTTTTTCCGGGTCATGCAGTTGCGGCAGGCTAAAGGCCGGAGCCGGTTTATCAATAAACGGTGAAGGAACCTCGCGCGGATTGAGGGTTAACCCGACAGCCAGCAAACCCACGAGCAGAAGAAAAGCGGCTAACGGCAGCAGATGCTTAAGACTCATCCCTTCACTCCTTCCACCGTTGCTGCTTTGCGGGAAAAGCGGAAATAGCGGCTATCAACTGCCGCAAGCAGCCCCCCTAAGGCCATTATCAGCCCGCCAAACCAGATCCAGCGAATAAAGGGTTTATGGTAAAGGCGCAGACTCCACGCCCCTTGAGCATCCAACTGCTCCCCTAGGGCGACAAACAGATCACGGGTGATGCCGGCATCGATACCCGCCTCGGTCATCGGCATACCTGAGCGGTAATCGCGCTTCTCCGGGTAGAGCGTCGTCACCGCCTGGCCTGCATAGCTAATCTCGACAACGCCGCGATCCGCCTCATAGTTTGGCCCGCTAAAGTGATGCGCCCCCTTAAACAGAAAGGTATAACCCCCCATCTCATAACTCTCACCAGGGGCAAGGCGAATATCCTTTTCGGTACTGTAGATCGATACCAAGGTGACACCGACAATAAACACCGCTATACCTGAATGGCCGAGTACCATTCCCCAACCCGCACGGCTGGTCGCCTGTACCCCGCTCCACCAACCACGACTACCACCACGCTGTTTAAACCACATAAGCGTGGTAAACATCACCCAGAATACCAGCGTCATGCCCAACGCTGCGCCCCAATGAAAACTCGGCGCCAACAGGGCAGGCGTAGCAACGCCCAACAACAGGCTTAGCAGCAGCGGCACTCTAATACGAACAAATATAGCTGCGGCATTATCCTGCTTCCAGCGCAGTGAGGTGCCTATGCCCATCAAGATCACCAACGGCGTCATTAACGGTACAAAGACCGCATCGAAATAGGGCGGGCCAACGGAGATCTTCCCCACCCCCAAAGCGTCAAGAATGAGCGGATAGAGGGTGCCAAGAAGAATACTCACCGCAGTAATCACCAGCACCACATTATTCATTAACAGCCCCGTCTCCCGCGATACCGGCGCGAAAGAGATGGTCGAGCGAATTTGCGCTGCCCGCCAGGAGTAGAGCAGCAGCGAACCGCCGATAACCACCAGCAAAAAGATTAAAATAAAGATACCGCGTTCAGGATCCGTGGCAAAAGCGTGTACCGAAGTTAACACCCCGGAACGCACCAAAAAAGTCCCGAGCAGACTGAGCGAAAAAGCACTAATTGCCAGCAACACCGTCCACGCCTTAAAAGCACCGCGCTTCTCGGTCACCGCCAGCGAGTGCACCAGCGCCGTCCCTACCAACCACGGCATAAAGGAGGCATTTTCCACCGGGTCCCAAAACCACCAGCCTCCCCAGCCCAGTTCGTAGTAGGCCCACCAACTGCCAAGAACAATACCTAGCGTCAGAAAAACCCACGCGACATTAGTCCACGGACGCGACCAACGCGCCCAGGCGGCATCGAGACGCCCCCCCAGCATCGCTGCAATCGAGAAGGCGAAAGCGACGGAGAAACCGACATAGCCCATATAGAGCAGCGGTGGATGAATAATCAGGCCAAAATCCTGCAGCAGCGGATTGAGATCACGCCCCTCTGCAGGCGGATTCGGTAGCCTATCAAAAGGGTTAGAGGTAAAGATCATAAAGAGCATAAAACCGATGCTCACCCAGCCCATCACTCCGACCACCTGAGCGACCGTAATCGCAGGCACGCTGCGACTGAAGAGCGTGACCGCGAGAGTCCAGAGGGAGAGGATTAAGGCCCAGAGCAGCAGTGACCCCTCATGTGCACCCCACACCGCCGAAACCAGATAGATCGTCGGCAATTCACTATTGGAGTTGGAGGCGACATAACGCACGGAAAAATCATGGGTGACAAACGCATAGATAAGCGCGGCAAAGGAGATCGCCATAAACAGCGTCTGTGCCTGAGCCGCCGGTTTAGCCAGCGCGACCCACGACGTCACACCCCAATGCGCCCCTAATAGTGGCAGCGTCGCCTGTACCATCGTTACCGCTAGGGCGATAATGAGCGCCAGATTACCAATTTCCGCAACCATTTAGTTAGCCGCTCCGGTAACGCCCTTTTGATGCGCCTGTTCAAGAGCATCGGCGACCTCTGGTGGCATATAGTTCTCATCATGTTTGGCGAGCACCTCATCAGCAACAAACGTTCCATCAGCCCGAATTTTTCCCTGTGCAATCACACCCTGCCCCTCCATAAAAAGATCGGGAAGAATTCCCGAGTAGAGAACATCAATACTCTTGGCATTATCAGTCACCACGAAATGGACATCGACCCCCTCACCGCGTTGCAGCGAGTTAGGCACCACCAGACCACCGAGTCGAAAAACATGATCCTGCGGCGCTTTACCTTCAGCTATCTCGCTTGGCGAGAAGAAGTAGGAGAGGTTATTGCCCAAGGCGTTAAACACCAGCCACCCCGACAGTCCAAGTACCGTCATGCCAACCAGCACCATTACTAAGCGCTTCTCTCTTGCCTTCATTTACCCGACTCCTTTTCTGGTGAAACTGGCGGTGCAGTACGTTGTCGCTCCATGCGTCGCAGACGGGTCAGCATATCGTGACGCTGCTGCCGGACGATGATCACCTCAGCGACCATTAACAGCGCCATCGCCCCAAAAGATCCCCAAACATAGAGGCCGTAACCCCCCATGGCAAAAAATTCACTCATCGTCTGTTCCCCTCCTGCAGCAGTGTCCGTACCCAGGTGGTATCGCGCTCGCGTTCAAGAATAATGGTGCGCACCCTCAATAGCACCACGGCGATAGTGTAGGCCCATACTGCAAAGGTCATTATCAGCATGGCGATTAACATCGTCTCATCCATGCTCGTCTGACCGCTCATTTTGATGGTCGCCCCCTGATGCAGGGTATTCCACCAACGCACCGAAAAGTAGATGATGGGAATATTAATCACCCCAACCAGCAGCAGAATCGCCCCGGCACGATCAGCGCGACGCGGATCTTCAATAGCCGACTTTAGCGCAATAAAACCAATATAGAGAAAGAGCAGAATTAACGATGAGGTGAGGCGCGCATCCCACACCCACCAGGTACCCCACATCGGCTTACCCCACAAAGCGCCTGTCCAGAGGGAGAGAAAGGCAAACATCGCGCCTGTCGGTGCCAGTGCCTCGCTCATCATCGCCGAGAGGCGGGTGTTATAGACCAACCCCACCGCTGCCCAGCCCGCCATGATCACATAGATAAACATCGACATCCAGGCGACCGGTACATGAATAAAAATAATTCGATACCCTTCACCCTGCTTGTAATCAGTGGGGGCAACAAAGAAGCTCAGATAGAGGGCAATTACCAAGAGAATGATCGCAATCCAGCTAAACCACGGGACCATACGGCCGGCAAAGGGGTAAAAAGTTGCGGGTGAGGAGAGCTTAAACCAGTTAATTAACCGTGAATTCATAGGATAGTGGGTCTGTTTCCGTTATCGTTATCGTCAATATTTGCAGCAAACTTGCAGCGGCCGTCACCATGAAGTCGCATAGACAGGCACAGCCCGCAAAGGTTCATGCCGAGGTTCGATTATACCTAAAACCATCCACTCACCAAGAAGCGCCATCAATATTTACTCCGCCGAAATGCGCAATGCCGCAGCGGCGGCCAGCGGGGCGAAAAAGAGTGCCGCCAGCAAAATCGCCCCCAGCAGATAGAGGTGGCCAATGCCCCCCAAACCGGAGGCCGTCGCCTCTACCGCGCCCGCACCAAAAATTAGCACCGGAATGGTTAATGGCATCACCAACAGGGCATTAAGTACGCCACCACCACGCAACCCCAACGTTAACGCAGCACCAATCGCGCCAATTAGACTCAGGGAGGGGGTGCCCAACAGCAGTGTCACAATCAGCACCTGTAACATCTCCCCCGAGAGGTTGTATTGCAACCCCAGCACCGGGGCAATCAGCACCAGCGGCACCCCAGTCACCAACCAGTGCGCAGCCACTTTCGCCAATATCAGCAGTGCCAAGGGCTGTGGCGTTAACAGCATCTGCTCCAGCGTGCCATCCTCATAATCAGCGGCAAAGATCCGCTCCAATGCCAGCATCGAAGCCAGCAGCGCCGCTACCCAGACGACGCCGGGGGCGATAAGGCGTAGTGTCGCCATCTCCGGGCCAATGCCCAGTGGAAAGAGACTAACGACAATAATAAAGAAAAAAAGGTTGGCGACTAAATCGGCACGACTGCGCATCGCTAGGGTAATATCACGCCATAACAGGGTGCGAAAAATATCAAGCATGCCCCAACGCCCCTACCCCTAACTGCAACTGACGCACCTCACCGGTGGTCAAACTCACCTCCTGATGCGTGGTCAACATCACCATCCCGGCGTTGGCGACATGATCGGCTATCACCCCCTGCAACAGCCCCACCGCCGCTCTGTCTAACGCCACAAAGGGCTCATCCAGAACCCACAGCGGTGCCCGATTAACCAAGAGACGCGCCAGGGCAACGCGACGTTTCTGCCCCTGCGACAGTACTCGCGTCGGCAGATCCTCAAAACCGCGCAAGCCAATTCGCTCCAGCGCACGCCAGGCGTGCTCCTCGGTAATTGCAAAACCATCGAGGCGGGAAGCGATTTGCAAATTCTCCAGCGCCGTCAGTCCCCCTTTTATCGCCCCTTTATGACCGATATAGGTGACATTGGCAGCAAACTCCTCACGCAAGGAGTCAATCGCACTCCCCTGCCAGCGGATCTCTCCAGATGTCGGCAGAATAAGGCCGCAGAGCGCCCGTAACAGCGTCGTCTTGCCGCTACCGTTATGGCCATGCAGATGAATTAACTCACCACGTTGCAGGGTAAACGACAGTTCAGAAAAGAGACAACGATCGCCGCGCTGACATTCGAGATTGACAACCTCAAGCATAATGAACGAAGAGAGCGAACGCCGCCTGCCTGTGGTGCAACCACCCAGCACGGCCAAGGATGACGGGGATACCGCTAATACTCGGCATCATGGTAGACGTTTTGCACATCATCAACATCTTCAAGCATTTCGATTAGCTTATCCATTACCGCAATATCATCACCACTAATCGGCGTACTGTTACGCGGCACATACTGAATCTCATCCACCTCAAACTCAATATCGGCAAAGGTTGCCGTCAGCGCCTGTTTGGCCTTGCCATATTCGGTATTGGGAACAAACACAGTGACCTGACCGTTATCATTTTCAACATCGCTAACATCAACATCACTGCCAAGCAGGGCGTCAAGAACGCTCTCCTCATCGCCATTAAAGGAAAAGATAGCCATATGATCAAACATATGACTGACCGTACCCTGGGTGCCGAGTTTACATTTGGTGCGGTTAAAGCAGGTTCGCACATCACCGATGGTGCGGTTGGGATTATCGGTTAGGCAATCGATAAGAATCATGGTGCCCCCCGGACCAAACCCCTCATAAAGCGCCGGATAGTAATCCTCCCCAACCCCGCCGCTTGCTTTTTCTATTGCTTTTTCAATGACATGCGTCGGTACCTGATCGCGTTTGGCACGCTCGATAAGACCGCGCAACGTCAAATTTCCATGAGGATCGGTGCCACCGCTTTTAGCTGCCATGTAAAGCTCGCGCCCGTAACGGCTATAGACTTTAGTTTTTGTGGCAGCCGTTTTTGCCATTGATGCCTTTCGGTTCTGGTAGGCTCTACCCATGAAAATTCTCCGGTTAACTGGTATTTTTAAAGAGATGCGTGAATTTTGTTCACTGCAGGGCGCGCGATTATAGGGGGTTGCCCCGCATTGGCATAGAGGGGATTGAGATTATCGGTGTTTGCGACTTGTTCCCAAGGGTCGTACCGCTACCACTGTCAAGATAGCGACGATAGAGGGTTGAGACGCGCTCGACATAGTTTTTCGTCTCCTCATAGGGCGGAATACCGTTATAACGTTTGACCGCATTCTCCCCGGCATTGTAGGCCGCCGCCGCCAGCCGCCGATCACCCTTAAACATATCCAACAACAGGCGCAAATATTGGCAACCCGCATGAATATTCTCTACGATATTAAAGGGATCGCTCACCCCGAAGCGCTGCTGCGTCGCAGGCATCAGCTGCATTAACCCCTCAGCACCGGCCTTAGAGACGGCACGCTGCTGAAAGGCCGATTCAGAGTGGATGACCGCACGCACATAGGCCTCCTCAAGACGATATTTTTTTGCGGCGCTGCTAATCACCTCCTTAAAGGCGGCAAAATTGAGCTTCGCCTGCGACCAGTCGCTGCGACTGGCGTTACAGCCTAAAAAACTCATTAGGCAGGAGGGGATCAGTACCTTATAGTTATCGTGTTTCGGTTTTTGTTGGCTGTAGGTCACCACCCCGTCCTCATCGGTATATTTGTAAAACTCTGCCGCTGCTAATAGCGCGTGGCTATAGCCCAGCGTCAGCGCTGTCAGCAGTAGCGCTAACAGGTTATGCATAAACTGCTTTGGCATCAAAAACCGGCCCATCAACACAGACACGACGCATCGCCCGTCCTTCGGGTTCCTGTACCTCCACCACACACCCTGCACAACCGCCAATGCCACAGGCCATAAACTCCTCCAGCGACACCTGACAGGGGAGATTAAACTCCGCCGCCAATGCGGCGACCGCCCTGAGCATCGCCTGCGGACCACAGCTATAGATAGCGACACCGGCCAGCGTGTCGCTATCCAGTGCTTTAAGCCAATGCCGCGCCAGTTCGGTAACATAGCCCTGAAAACAGCCCGGATAGCCCTGCAACGAGGCAAGACGACAGGGGATCTCCCAGTCATCCAGCAGCGGCATGGTCGCCATCACCTCACAAGGCAGTGCCGGCAGCAGCAGGCGCGACGGTTTCAGCGGAAAAGGAAATGGCACCTCAGAGCCTAACAGCACCGTGGTCTGATACCCCCCCTGCTGGCGCAACAAATCCGCCAAAAAGAGCAGCGGCGGCATCCCGACGCCACCACCAATTAACAGCGGACGACGACGATCGGGCAGCATGGTAAAGCCATTGCCCACAGGGCCAATTAGCGACAGCTTGTCGCCAACGCGGCGTTCTGTTAACAGCGTGGTACCACTACCGAGGCGCTTATAGAGCAGATCAATCCAGCCTGCCGCCCTGTCAACCCGCATAATCGAAATGGGGCGGCGTAACGGCAGCGCTGCAGCAACGGTAAGATGGACAAAACTTCCCGCCACGGCGGTGGCGGCAATGGCTGGCGCATCAAGACGCAGCAGATGCTGATCTCCCGCCAGATGATCATGGCTGATGATCGTGCAATCCTGATATTCAATGGTATCGCGTTGCTGCTGATAATTTATCTGAGACATAGCTTGCTTGTCACCCGTGGTTAAGTTAAAGAGGTTATCTGCTGGTCGGCGCTGGTTATACCCTTTCTACTTGAAATTGCAGGGTCGTTGCACCAAAGGCCAAGCTGCGCACGCTGCAGTCGCTCACCCCAATCACATAGTTTATCTATGCTCATGGGGATTCGCGACTTTGCCGCCTACCTGCATTTCCAAGTAGTTTGGGTATAGCCGACGTTGCGCTTCCAGCCAGCTAGTGAGAATCATCGCCGCCGCCTCGGCATCAATCGCCTCGCCGCGGTAACGACCCTGCTCGCGCAGTGCCGACGCTGCCGCAGCCGAGGTCAGGCGCTCATCCGCAAAAAAGACCGGCAGACGATAGCGCCCCGCCAGTTGCTGACCAAAACGCTGCGCCCGCTGGCCAAAGGGAATCGGTGTGCCATCCAGATGTAGCGGCATCCCAACCACCAGCGCCTGCGGCTGCCAAACCTGCAGAAGTTCACTAATGCGTGGCCAGTGAATGCCCACCCCCATACGCGGTGGTCGCGAAACGGTCTCAAGCGCACGCGCCGTACCGGTCACCAACTGCCCCACCGCGACACCGATGCGCCGCTCGCCAAAATCAAAGCCGAGATAGAGACCACTACCCATAGAGTGCCAAAGTGCGCAGGTCAAAGAAGCTTACAGAAGGTTTCACAGAGGCAACCCTTCAGGCATGGCCACAACCTGCGATGAGTTGATCAAGGGTAATACCAAGGCTCGCCACCGCCGCACTGCGCTTAACTAGCGGTGGAATGGTAAAAAGAATATCGAGACTCACCTCTGCTGTTAACCAGTAATTTTCAGCAATCTCACGCTCTAGCTGCCCAGCACCCCACCCCGCATAACCGACCGCCACAAGAAAGTGCTGCGGCGCCAGTTGGGTGCCCAGATTAGCAAGAATATCACGCGAGGTGGTCAATGCCAGCTCATCACTCACCCGCAGTGATGATGACCACTCCCCGATGGGGGTATGGAGCACAAACCCCTGCTCCGGCTGTACCGGACCACCGAGATAGACCATCTCATGGGGTGACATCATTGGCGGAATCGCCACCTGGCTCTGCTCAAGAACATCCAGCAGCGTGATGTCCGGCGTATTCTTGTTAATCACAATTCCCAGCGCCCCCTGCTCATTATGCTCGCAGATAATCGCGACGCTCTGATCAAAGTAACCATCCTGTAACGAGGGCATGGCAATGAGAAGCTGATTTTTAAAAGATAGTATTGTCATAGTGATGATCCTCACCCACCCCTAGCGTGTGGTCAAGAAATATTGATCACCAAATTGCCAGGCGCGGGTAATATGAAGAATGTCGGTCTGCTCACGTATCGCTGGCGGCAGTGGCGCAAACGGAGCGGCAAGCTCGACAATGAGTCGCGCCCCCTCATCAAGAATTTTCGACCCGGAAGAGTGCATCACCTTCACACTATGCAGAGAACCATCAGCAGCTATCGCCACATCAAGTATCAAAGAACCATTCAGCCCCTGACGTCGCGCCTCGACAGGGTAGTTTAAATTGCCGATACGCTCAATCTTCAACCGCCAACTCTCCTCATAACTGGCGTAGAGATAGGCCTGGGTGCTGGCGGTAATATAGGTTTCGCGGGGTTTACTGCTATAGATATCCTGCTGTTCACGGATCTCGCTAGCCAACTGCTGCACATAACTGCTGCTGCGACGCAGCAGCTCAGCGGCACTGGGGGCAACTACCCGTGGCTGCTCCGGCTCTGGTAATGGCGGTGGCGGCGTGGTGACGGTGCTTTTCACCTGCGCCTGCAGCGGAACTGTTTTGGGGGGAGGCGGGGGTTCAGGACGCGGAATTTGCCGCGCCTGCTGATGCGGGCTATCGCCGCTTTGCGGCGTCTCGGCAAGCGCCATCACCGTGGCCGGTCGCTGTAACGCCTCCCTGCTGCCACTCCCCTGCTGCGTTGCCTGTGCCAGATAGTCGGCACTGGGAGTCTCTGGCACCCCGTCCGGCGGCGGCACGATGGGCACCAGAATCACCTCCAGCATAGCGGGTTCAGGAGATCGCCTCTCGGGGGTATAGTGAAAATCGACAGCGAAAAGTAGCACCAGATGCAACAGCAGGGCGACCAACAGCGCCAGCCCCATCTGCTGCGCTTCGCGGTTATTAAGATAAAGCGAATAGACCATCAGCTAGGCACGTTGCGCCAACAGGTAGTCAAGCAGATCACCTGCAATATCAAGACCAAACGCTGCATCAAGCTCACGAATACAGGTCGGACTGGTGACATTCACCTCGGTCAGGTGGTCACCAATCACATCAATACCGACAAAAATAAGACCACGACGCTGCAACTCAGGGGCAACCATACGACAGATCTCCCGATCCCGTTCAGTTAATGGCTGCGCGACACCACGCCCCCCCGCCGCAAGATTGCCGCGCAACTCACCACCGACAGGAATGCGCGCCAGCGCATAATCGACAGGTTTGCCGTTAATTAACAGAATCCGCTTATCGCCATTGACGATAGCGGCAAGATAGCGCTGCACCATCGCCAACTGCCTGCCATGCCGGGTTAGGGTTTCAATAATCACCCCACAGTTGGGATCACCACGGGTTAGCTTAAAAATCGAAGCCCCCCCCATGCCATCAAGCGGCTTTATCACCGCCTCACCATGCGTTTCAATAAAATCAAGGATCTGCTGCTTTTGGGTAGTCACCAGCGTCGGCGCAATTGCCGCTGCAAAGCGGGTGGCAAAGAGTTTCTCATTGGCATCCCGCAGGGAGCGCGGCTGATTGACCACCAATACCCCCGCCTCCGCAGCCTGCTCAAGAAGATAGGTCGCATAGATATAGTCCATGTCAAAGGGGGGATCTTTGCGCATCAGAATAATATCAAACTCACTAAGCAGGCGCGTGGTGACCGCTGCCAGACTAAACCAGCGCTGCGGATCGTGATAAACCTCAAGCGGCCAGCAACGTGCCGCTGCTGCCCCCTCCTGCCAGAAAAGATCCTGTGGCTGTAAATAGTAAAGCTCACAATCACGGGCAGCCGCCGCCCAAAGCATCGCCAACGTGCTATCTTTTTTATAATTAATCGTCTCTATCGCATCCATGACCACGGCGATTCGCGTCATTGTTACCTCCTTTTAGGTTACTTATTTTATGTCACACCTTTCTGCTACCATAGAGTGATAATGCCAGATTCGGCAATTGACCAACAGCAGGATTTTGAGGTGCATGATGATTGAAGATATTAAGGCGGATGAGTCATGGCGGCTATTTCGTATTCTTAGCGAATTTACCGAAGGCTTTGACAAGCTTGCGGAGATTCAGTTCGCCATCTCCATCTTTGGCTCGGCGCGAACCTTAACCAGCGATCCCTACTATCAGCAGGCGGAGAGTATCGCCAACCTTCTCGCCAAAGAGAACTTCTCGGTGATCTCCGGCGGCGGCCCAGGAATTATGGAGGCCGCCAACAAGGGTGCCAAAGAGGGCGGGGGGTGCTCCGTCGGGCTTAATATTGAACTCCCCTTTGAACAGCAGGCCAACCCCTATCAGACCATTGCCCTACAGTTTCGCTACTTTTTTGCCCGCAAGGTAATGTTTGTCAAATACTCCATGGGGTATGTTTGTATGCCCGGCGGTTTTGGCACGCTGGATGAATTTTTTGAATCCCTGACCCTAATTCAGACAAAGAAAATATACCATATGCCGATCATTCTTTTTGGCACCGCCTACTGGTCTGGGTTGTTACAGTGGATTCGTGGTACCGTCATGCAGAGCGGCATGATTGACCCCGATGATATTAACCTTATCACCACCACCGACGACCCCCATGAGGTGGTTCGACTAATGGTTGAACATCGCAACTGGAAACAGCAACGGATTGACCAAGCGAATCTGCAGGAGGTGCGCAATATCTGCGGCGACAACTGCAGCGAAGAGCAGCTGCAACTACTACAGCGCTTTATCCAACTCCAGAGCAAGCGTTAAGCACTCTTAACTCTCTGCCGCCTGCGCCGCAGCAACCAGTTCCCGCACGGCAGCAGCGTTATCGACCTTCAGTGCAGCGCTGGCCACCTCTTTACAACGACTGATACTGCTGTTGCGCACCATCCATTTCACCCGCATCAGGCTTGAAAGGTTCATGCTTAAGGTACGGAATCCAAGTCCCAGTAGGAGATAGGCGGCTGTCGGGTCACCCGCCATTTCGCCACAAATAGCGACCTCTTTACCCGCTTTCTGACCACAATCCGCTACCATCTTTAGCGCCAGCAGCACCGCCGGATGCAGCGAGTCGTAAAGCTCCGAGACCCGTGCATTATTACGGTCAACCGCCAGCAGGTATTGGGTTAAGTCATTACTCCCTACCGAGAGAAAATCGACCCGGCTAATCACCTGCGGCAGTTGATAGATAAGCGAGGGGACCTCAACCATCACCCCGATGCGTGGCTTTTCAACAATACCGAGCTCCTCCTGTACCTCGCGCCGCGCCTGTGCCAACAGCTTTAGCGTACTGTCAATTTCAGTCAGGTTACAGATCATCGGCATGAGGATCTGCAAATTACCCAGACCATCATTGGCACGCAGCATGGCGCGCAGCTGCCCTAAAAAGATCTCCGGATGGTCGAGGGTAAAACGGATGCCGCGCCAACCGAGAAAGGGGTTATCCTCCTCAATGGGAAAGTAAGGCAGTGATTTGTCACCGCCAATATCCAAGGTGCGCATGGTCACCGGCAACGGATGGAAACCGCGCAGCACCTTGCGGTAGACGCGATACTGCTCCTCTTCACCGGGAAAGCGGTCGCGAACCATAAAGGGGTACTCCGTGCGGTAGAGCCCAACCCCTACCGCTGTCGAGTCACGACTGGTATTAATATCCGCAAGCAGTCCGGTATTGAGCAGCAGACGAATAGCAAAACCATCGCTGGTCTCCGAAGGGAGATCCCGCACCGTTTCGTAGGTCTCGCTCTGCTGTTCAATCTGCTGCTGTTGCAGACGATATTCGCGTTTAATCTGCGCGGTGGGACGTAACAGCACTTGGCCGTTATTGCCATCGACCACCATCTCAATCCCATTAACCCGCGACAAGGGTAGCTCATCGACCCCAAGCACCGCCGGAATATTGAGCGCCTTGGCAAGAATCGCCGTATGCGAGGTACCCGAACCCTGCATCGACACCACCCCACGCAGACGCCGAATCGGTACCTCGGCAAGCATTGCCGCTGTCACCATCTCGGCGACTAAAATCGTATTTTTGGGAAAGGTCTGTTTGCCACTCTGCTCGGGCAGCAGCTTGCGCAACAGGCGCAGCCCCAGATCGAGAATATCTTCAGCACGGGCACGCAGATAGGGATCATCCATCGACTTAAAGCTATCGACATAACCGATCACCACATTACGCAGTGCCGACTCCGCAGCAAGCCGTTTACTAATTTGACTATGGACGCCGCTACGAAAACTTTCACCATCAAGAATCATCTTGTAGGCATCAAAAATGGCACGCTCATCGGCAAGAATGTTATTGGAGATATTCGCCTCCATCACATCAAGATCAGCCTTAACCAGCTTCAGGGCTCTGGTATAGCGACGCTTTTCTGTCGCCACCTCATCCTGGGTGATATGACGTTCAGCGACAATATTAAACGAGTACCCTTCGGTGGCAAAGATCACCGCCTTACCCACCGCGGCACCCGGCGCACCGGCAATCCCCATTAGCGGTTTACGCTCACCATCGCGGCGATCATGGCCCGCAGCAAAGCCGCCGCTCACCTCGGCAGTGGCAATCGCACCCGTAAGTTGGGCTGCAATCGTAATGAGCAGTGTTTCAACATCTTCGGAATAACGGCTGGCACTCACCTGTTGCAGCACCAAAACCCCAAGGACATTGCGATGATGAATAATTGGCACCCCGAGAAAACCGTTAAAGCGCTCCTCGCCAGTAGATGGAAAGTAGCTGTAGCTGGGATGATCGGCAGCAGTGGCGACATTAATCGGCTCGGCGCGTTGCGCGACCAAACCAACAATCCCCTCACCAAACGCCAAATCGACCTGCCCGACGGCATCGGGATAGAGTCCGTCCGTCGCCGAGAGAATTAGCTTTTCAAGCTCTTTGTTATAGAGGTAAACCGAGCAAGCATCAGCCTTTAACTCCAACTTGACCCGTGCCACGATAATCGCCAACGCCTGGTCGATATTTTCGGCACGATTAACCTCCTGAATAATACTTCGCAGCACTTTTAACACTGAATAACTCGCCTCACTGCTCACGGTTCATGACTCACTATGGTTAAGGGCTCTTCGACAAGCAGTTTGCTCACCCTCTGATCAGGGGCTTTTTGCTCAAAAAGCAGCGACTCAAACTCCTGCAGGGCCCGTTCATAAACACGTCGCTTAAAGAAGATAATCTGCTCCAGCGGCTGCCAGTAATCGATCCAACGCCAGCGATCAAACTCAGGGATGGTACTGCGGTTAAGACAGACACGGCTGTCACTGGCGATTAGCCGTAACATAAACCAAATCTGCTTCTGGCCGATACAGAGCGGATAACTGTGGTAACGGATAAACTTTTTCGGCAGACGATAGCGTAACCAGTGGCGACTGCGTGCCACCAGAACCACATCCTCGGGCTCCAGACCAATCTCTTCCCGCAATTCACGATAGAGCGCCTCTTCAACGCTCTCATTCTTCTCAATACCACCCTGGGGAAACTGCCACGACCGTTGACCAATACGTCGCGCCCACAGCAGCTGATTCGCATTATTGCAAAGAATAATACCCACATTTGCGCGAAACCCGTCTCTGTCAATTTGTGAACCGTTTGCCATGTCGCCATTCTTCCATAACTTTTCGCTGCGGGCAAATAGATAACCAACTAAACACTAAAACCCTGGCAACACGATATAATATTGAGCTCACTGGAAAACACGGGAGCTCTAAATGACACTGGCACTTTTTGACCTTGACAACACCCTGTTGGGCGGCGACAGCGATCACCTCTGGGGCGAGTTTCTCGTCTCCCGGGGTATCGTTGACCGCACCACCTACGAGACAGCCAATAACCGCTTCTATCAACAGTATCGCGAGGGAACCCTTGATATTGATGAGTTTCTTCGTTTCAGTCTGGCAGTACTCAGCCGCCACCCGCTGCCTCAACTGGAAGAGTGGCGCGCACAATATATGGAGGAGTTTATCGAACCGATCATTCTCCCCAAAGCGCAAGCACTGGTTGCCAAACACCGCGCCGCAGGGGATACCCTGATTATCATCACCGCCACCAATAATTTTGTCACCGCCCCCATCGCTGCCCGCTATGGCGTACCCCACTTGATTGCCACTGAGGCAGAGATGATAAATGGTTGCTATAGCGGCAGGGTCGCGGGCACGCCCTGCTTTCAAAAGGGTAAAATAGTACGCCTTGAAGCGTGGCTTGCGGCACATCAGCAAAGTTGGCAGGAGAGCTACTTCTACAGTGACTCCCATAACGATCTGCCGCTATTGCAACGGGTGGATCATCCCGTGGTGATTAATGGCGATAGCCAACTGACCGCCTTCGCAGAACGCGCCGGATGGCCCGCATTCTCCCTGCGTTAACGAAAAAATTTGTCTAAAACGGAAAATAGGGGTGACGCAAATGGCAACTTGGTGCATTCTATGCGCTTCTTACCCCTTACAACCCTATAGGAGAGCCCGAGTGAAACAGCTATTATCCGTACTATTTTTGGCTTCATTCGTCACTGCCCCGATGGCTGCTGAAGAGGCGGTTATCAATGTTTATAACTGGAGTGACTATATTGCCGATGAGGTGATTACCGACTTTGAAAAAGAGAGTGGCATTAAGGTCGTCTATGATGTCTACGACTCCAACGAAGTGCTTGAAGCAAAACTCCTCGCCGGTCGCAGTGGCTATGATCTGGTCTTCCCGACTGCCCGCCCCTTTGCTGGTCGTCACATTAAAGCAGGGGTCTATCAGAAGCTCGATAAAAACAAACTGGCTAACATCAGTAATCTCAGCCCCAGTATTATGAAAGGACTCTCCGATATTGATCCCGGTAATGCCCACGCAGTTCCCTATATGTGGGGCACCACCAGTCTCGGAATTAACCCGGATAAAGTAGCTAATTTACTCGGCAGCGATGTTCCCAGCGATACCTGGGCACTCATTTTCGACCCCAAATATGCAGCTAAACTCGCCGCGTGTGGTATTAGTCTGATGGACGATACCACCGAGGTGATTAGTGCTGCTCTCATCTATCTGGGCAAGGATGTTAACAGTACCAGCAAGGCCGATCTTGATGCGGCAACAGCGATGCTGGCTGCGGTACGCCCCTATATTCGCTATTTTCACTCATCCCAGTATGTTAACGATCTGGCGAATGGTGATCTCTGTGTTGCCCACGCCTACTCCGGTGATGTGCTGCAGGCACGTGACCGCGCGGATGAGGCCAAAAATGGGGTAAAAGTAGCGCTCACCATTCCCCGCGAAGGTGCTATCGCTTTTGTTGATGTCATGGTGATTCCAGCGGATGCAAAACATTCTGAAAATGCCCATCGTCTTATCGACTATCTGATGCGCCCTGAGGTGATTGCCAAAATCAGTAACTATGTCGGCTATGCCAACGCGATTCCCGCCTCAAAACCGCTGCTTGACGAGGCGGTACGCAATAACTCCGGCATCTTCCCTTCAGATGAGGTGCTAGCGCGTCTGGTTGCCCCCGCTGAGCTTGACCCTGCCAGTCAACGCGCCCGTACCCGAGCATGGACACGCGTTAAAGCAGGCCAGTAAACGACAATGGCAGGCCCCCGTGCCGTACTGGAGGCGTGGCAAGATCCCTCTGCCGCGCCTCTGGTCGAAATTCGTAATGTCACCAAAACCTTTGGCAACTTCTATGCGGTGGACGATCTCTCCCTCACCATCTATCCGAAGGAGTTTTTCTCTCTGCTAGGTGCTTCCGGATGCGGCAAAACCACCCTGTTGCGTATGCTTGCGGGCTTTGAACGACCCGATAGCGGGAGACTGCTAATTGGCGGTGAAGAGGTGACCCACCTTCCCCCCTATCAACGCCCGGTCAATATGATGTTCCAATCCTACGCTCTCTTCCCGCATCTGAGCGTTGCTGACAATATCGCCTTTGGTCTGCGTCAAGAGGGGTTGCCACGTCAGGAGATCAACCAACGCGTTGCCGAAATGCTTGAGCTCGTGCGCCTTAGCGACTACGCCAAACGCAAGCCCGATCAACTCTCGGGAGGGCAACGGCAGCGTGTTGCCTTGGCGCGTTCATTAGCCAAACACCCAAAACTGCTGCTGCTCGATGAGCCCCTCGGTGCGCTTGATCGCAAACTGCGCGAACATACCCAGTTTGAGCTAGTCAACATTCAGGAGCGCCTCGGCATCACCTTTATCATGGTTACCCACGATCAGGAGGAGGCGATGACCATGTCAACACGCATGGCAGTGATGAATGAGGGGCGTATTCGCCAACTTGGCACGCCCGGTGAAATCTATGAACATCCAAATAATCGTTTTGTCGCCGGTTTTATTGGTGCGGTTAATCAATTTGAGGGGCGGGTGATTGCGCAAAACGAAAAACAGCTACAGATTCATTGTGAAATAACCGATAGTAACCTTGTCGTCCATTGCGAACATGAGATAACCCTAGGAACCCCCATCGCCATTGCGATTCGACCCGAAAAAATCACCATTAGCACGGTCGCCAGCGAGACTATTGAGAAGAGTGAAAACCAGCTGACGGGCTGCGTTGAGGAGATCGCCTACCTTGGTGATGTCTCTATCTACCATGTCCGGGTTGCGCCAGAACTGCTGGTTGAGGCGCAGCTGACAAACTCTGCACGCCGTCATACCGCACCCCTGACCTGGGGAGATCAGGCATGGCTGCGCTGGAAGGCTGAGGATGGCATCGCCCTTCTTGAGTAGGCTAACGCTGCAACTGCAACAGTTGCAGGCCGGACGGCGGCTGGTGGTCGCTGTGCCACTGCTATGGTTGGGAATCTTCTTCGGTGTCCCATTTCTAATTATTGCCCGCATCAGCCTCTCAGAGGTGATTATCGGACTACCACCCTACTCCGATATTCTCGCTTGGAGTAGTCAGGCAATGCTGACGATTCGCCTTAACTTTGGTAATTTCCTGCTGCTGTTTAACGACAGCCTCTATTTCAGTGCCTTTACCAATTCGCTGCGGGTATCTACCATTGCAACACTTATCTGCCTGATTATCGGTTACCCCATCGCTCTGGGCATTGCGCGCAGCCGTGAGTCCCTGCGCGTGCCACTATTAATGTTAATTATCCTCCCCTTCTGGACAAGTTTTTTAATTCGTATTTACGCATGGATTGGCATTCTTAAGGGTAACGGTCTGATTAATAATTTGCTTCTCTGGTTAGGGGTAATTGATACCCCCTTACAACTGTTACATACCGACTTTGCCCTGCTATTGGGAATTGTTTATGGCTATCTCCCCTTTATGGTACTACCCCTCTATGCCACCCTGTCACGCATGGATCACACCCTGCTGGAGGCGGCCGCTGATCTTGGCTGCAAACCAACGGCAGCATTTTGGCGGGTCACGGTTCCCCTATCGATGCCGGGAATTATTGCCGGTTCGCTACTGGTCTTTGTTCCTGCCGTCGGCGAGTTTGTGATTCCAGATCTGCTCGGTGGCCCCGATAGTCTGATGATTGGAAAAGTGCTGTGGACCGAATTTTTCAGTAATCGTGACTGGCCGGTCGCCACTGCGGTCGCGGTGACCCTACTCGCTCTGTTAGTGGTTCCGGTGATGCTCTTTGAGCACTACCGCGAAAAAGGGCAAGCGCTATGAAGCAGCGCTCTACCCTCGTCTTCTCGTGTATGGCCTTTGGCTACGCCTTTCTCTATGCGCCCATTTTATCGCTCATCATCTTCTCCTTTAATGAGTCACGGCTGGTTACCGTCTGGGGCGGCTTTTCAACCAAATGGTATGGCGCGCTATTAGAAAATGATCAGCTTTTGGGCGCAGCCTGGATCAGCCTGCGAATCGCCTTTATCAATGCTTGCTTTGCCGTACTGCTGGGCACCCTCGCCGCCGTGGCGCTGGTGCGCTTTGGCCGTTTTCGTGGGCGCAAGCTATTAGCGTTCATGGTCGGTGCGCCACTGGTGATGCCTGAGGTTATTCTCGGGCTTGCCTCGCTACTGCTATTTGTCTCGATGGATCAGCTGTTGGGGTGGCCTGAAGGGCGCGGCATGACCACCATCGCCATTGCCCACATCACCTTCTCCACCGCCTATGTTGCAGTGGTGGTCCAGTCGCGCCTCGGACGCCTTGACCCCTCCCTTGAGGAGGCGGCGATGGATCTCGGTGCAAGGCCGCTTAAGGTCTTTTTTGTCATCACCCTACCCCTGATTGCACCGGCACTCACCGCCGGATGGCTGCTCGCCTTTACCCTTTCACTCGATGATCTGGTCATCGCCAGCTTCACCTCGGGGCCCGGCGCTTCAACGTTGCCGATGGTCGTTTACTCCAGTGTACGCCTCGGCGTCAGCCCCGAAATTAATGCCCTGGCAACCCTTCTTGTACTCATTGTCTCGGTCGGCATTATCATTGCCGGTATGCTGATACAGCAGAAAAAACCGACTTAAAAAGCGCAGCCGCTCACATTATCGGCAACCTGCAGTCTCAGGGGTGCTGCGGATTAACTTCGCTAACGCTCGCCTCCAGCGAACCCGAGGCAAGCATCACGGTAATCGTCTCCCCGCAACTAATCGCGGCGGCGTCTTCAATCACCCGCCCGTTCTGCTGTCGTGCGATTGCATAACCGCGTTGCAGGGTCGCCAGCGGCGAGACAATCTCCAGCGCCTGAATGCCGCCCTGCAGCTGCTGCCGCCGCCGCGCGATTATCTGTTGCATGCTCCCCAGTAAACGCTGCTGCAAATAGTACTGCTGTTGCCGCTGCTGTTGCAGTTGTCGCGCCGGGTTCTGCGTCTGGAGCCGCAAACCCAGCTGTTGCAAATGGCTCTGCTGCAGTCGTAAACGCTGCTGCATCAGCGTGCGAAAGCGTAACTCCAGATAATCCAGACGTTGGCTCTGCTGTTGGATGACCGCCTGCGGATCGCGTAACAGACGCTGACACGCTAACAGGCGCTCTTGCCACTGCTGCTGTTGGCGCTGCACTGCCCGGATGGCGCGCTGCATTAATGCGCTTAGTTGTTGTGCGAAGAGACGCCGATCGGGGGAGATTAGCTCTGCCGCTGCGGAGGGGGTCGGCGCCCGCAGATCGGCAACCAGATCTGCAATGGTAAAGTCGGTCTCATGGCCTACCGCACTCACCACAGGGATCTTGCTGGCAAAGATGGCTCGGGCGACACGCTCTTCATTAAACGGCCAGAGATCTTCTAAAGAACCACCGCCACGACCAACAATCAGCAGATCGCACAACGCTTGACGGTTCGCCAAGGCAATGGCATTAACTAACGTCGCCGCAGCCCCCGCTCCCTGCACTTCTACAGGATAGATCAATATATCAATCAATGGCATACGACGACGCAGTACCGTAATAATGTCGCGTACTGCGGCACCGCTGGATGAGGTAACCACACCGATTTGCTGCGGCAAGGTGGGCAACGGCTGTTTATGGCTATCGGCAAACAGCCCCTCTGCCAACAGGCGCTGTTTAAGCGCCTCAAAATTGCGCTGCAGAGTGCCGCTACCAGACGCCTGCATACGCTCAACCACCAGCTGGTAGTCACCGCGTGCTTCGTAAAGCGTCACCCGTGCCCGCAACTGCACCTGCTGACCATCGGCTGGCGTAAAGTTGATAGCCGACTGCTGCTGGCGAAACATCGCACAGCGCACCTGCGTCTGCGCATCCTTTAAGGTGAAGTAGAGATGCCCAGAGCGGGGACGGGTAAAATTGGAGATCTCCCCCTCCACCCAAACGGTGAAAAACTCCCCCTCTAGGGTGGTGCGTACCGCGCGGTTCAGTGAGGAGACACTATAAACCTCTGCCTCAGCTTCCCCAAAAGAGTTCATGCTCGTCTCTTTGCCAACATCAGAATACTACTTAAGATCCCTGCACAATCCCTTGAGAACCATATCAGTGAAACTGACAATACCGACAATTTGTCCCTGAGTGTTAACCACCGGTGTTCGGGAGATCTCAAAGCGCGAAAAGAGTCGGGCGCAGTAACGGATATCCATCTCTGGATGGACGGTAATCACTGGTTTAGTCATAATTTCATAGACATTTACCCGCTCCGGTGCACGGTCATTTGCCAGTACGAGACGCGCAATATCAGAAATAATTAAGACGCCATACTCATCATCCTGACTCCTTTTATTAATAATCAGAGTCTTGGTTTCGACGTGTTTCATCCGTCTGAGCGCATCCTGAACTGTGGTCATACCATCGACCATGTCAAACTCGGTTTTCATGACATCACGAACCCTAATTACACTCTTGTCACTCATACTTCACCCTCTACAATTTGACTTAATTCCCGCATTTGATGGGTAACACCCAATGCATCCTCAACATCGATCTGAAAGGCAATGCCTGACCCCTCCTGATTATCAAATTGACCCGCTTCGGCAACGCTTTCAATAATCTTGCGGCTCAGGTGCTCCTCAACCAGAAACAGCACCATATCCCGCTGGGTCTCCAGTGATAAACCAAAAAAGGTGCGACTAACATTAATTCCCTCACCACGTGCCTGATTGAGAATAGTCGCACCGGTTGCACCTGCCTCACGAGCGGCCTGCACCACCGCATCGGTTTTATCATCATTTACTAAAACGATGACCAGTTTAAAATGCATTATCTCTCTCCTGACAATTAATTAATTTTACTAATTGATGACAACGACTGACTACGGATGACTCTATTTTGCACGGTCGGCAATCACTGTCAAAACTAGGACGATGACGATCGACTCGCCCGCCATTGCGATAACTGCGCATACCCCAGAACGGCAATAATCGGAAAGAGGCTGGCAAAAGCGATCAGACCGAAACCATCCAACATCGGGCTCCGCCCGGGTACGGTACTGGCAAGCCCCAACCCAAGGGCAGTAACCAGGGGTACGGTAACCGTAGAGGTCGTCACCCCACCGGAATCATAGGCCAGCGCAATAATCATCTTAGGCGATTTGAACGTCTGAATAATCACGATTATATAACCTACGATAATGTAGTAGTGCAGGGGCGTGCCACTAATAATACGAAAAGTACCCAGGGTAATGCCAATAGCCACCCCCAGCGCCACCGCATTGCGCAAACCACGAATTCCAATACTGCCGCCTGAAACCTCTGAAGCCTTAATCGCCACCGCCAGCAGTGAGGGTTCGGCAATCGTCGTCGCATAGCCAATGGTAAAGGCAAAAAGGTAGATCCAGCCATAATCACTCCACACCGCCAATCGGCCAAGCTCGCTACCGAGAATAAAGGCCGGATCGGTCAACTGCTGTGCCATCAGTCTGCCAATAGGAAAGAGCGCCTCCTCCAGACCCACCAGAAAGAGCGACAGACCGAGCAGTACATAGAAAAAACCGAATAGGACGTTTTTCAGATGCGGAATCGGCTTGCGGATAACCAAAAACTGAAAGCCGAAGATAATTATCGCAATCGGCAGAACATCAGATACCGTCGAGAGAGTGGAGTTTAGCAGCAGCTGGAGCAGATCATTCATCCGATAATCATCCCGTAGGCCATCACAAAGATCATCGGTGTCAGGGAGGCGAAAGCGATCAGGCCAAAACCGTCAATCATCGGATTTCGCCCACGAATACTGGAGGCGAGCCCAACCCCGAGCGCCGTTACCAAAGGGACGGTAATGGTTGAGGTGGTGACCCCCCCAGAGTCATAGGCAATACCGATAATCTCCTCGGGTGCGAACATCGTCATGACCACCACACCAAGATAACCACCAATAATAAAGTAGTGAATCGGCCACCCCTTGATGATCCGAAACACCCCAAGAAGAATGGCAACGCCCACCGAGAGGGCAACGGTAAAGCGCAAGCCTGTGGCATAGGCATCCATCGCCTCGGCATGATGGGCAATGACGCCCCCTTCCGCTGCAACCTTTGCCGCCTCATTCGCCACTGCAATCAGGGCAGGTTCGGCGACCGTCGTCCCGAACCCCAGGGCAAAGGCAAAAGCGAGCAACCAGAAGAGACTCCCCTTGCGAGCAAAGGCGTAGGCCATGCTCTCACCAACGGGAAAAAGCCCCATCTCCAGCCCCTTGATAAAAAAAGTCAGCCCTAAGACGACAAGAATAACGCCGATAACTATCTGGGCAAAATCAGGAATAGTCTGTCGCAACACCACCAACTGAAAAAAACCAACCACCAGGACAATCGGCAGCAGATCGCCGACGCTGCTGATTAACGGTTTTAACAACCGAGTAAAGCGCCTGCTTAAGCGGGCTATCACCGACAAAGCCTGTGGATCGCGCTCTTCGCACCTCGGCAGTGGTTAGGAGATGGCATGTTAGTCAAGGCGTAACGAGACCAATCCATCAGCAAGTTTCGGTTCAAACCAGGTCGATTTGGGGGGCATCACCTCACCACTGTCGGCAACCGTCATCAGATCAGCAAGGGTGGTGGGATAGAGAGAGAAAGCGATAGCCATCTCGCCGCTATCGACACGCTGCTGTAACCCCTCCATACCCCGAATACCCCCGACAAAATCGATGCGCTTGTCACGGCGCGGGTCGCTAATGCCAAAAAGGGGCTCAATCACATGGCGGGCCAGCAGCGACACATCCAGCGATGCGACCGGATCATCGGGGATATTCGCATCCAGATCGATTTGGTACCAACGTCCGCTGACATACATGCCAAAACTACCACGCATCCGCGGTTTGACCGCTTGCTGGCGTGGCGTAATGGTGAAATTATCGCCAATACGAAACAGTAACTCATCAACGGTCATCCCGTTTAAATCACTAATCACGCGATTGTAGTCAAAAATCTGCACCTGATTATCGGGGAAAATGACCGATAAAAAGGTGTTATAGGGCTCATCACCGGTATGATCAGGATTATCCTTTCTGCGTTGCTGGCAGATGCGTGATGCTGCTGCAGAGCGGTGATGGCCATCGGCAATATAGAGGTTATCCAGCGCCGCAAAGGTGCTGGTTATTAAGGTGATATCTGCAGCCTGATCAATCACCCAAAGGGTATGCTCCACCGCATCATCAGCGGTCACTGCCAACTCTGGCGGGGTAGCAGCAATACGCTGCATTAACGCATCCATAGCCGGGTGTGCGCGGTAGGTGAGAAAAACCGGGCCGGTCTGTGCATTCAGTGTATCAATCTGGCGTACACGGTCATCCTCTTTATCCGGACGGGTAAACTCATGCTTGCGAATACGGTTACTGTCGTAGTCATCTACCGCAGCCGCAGCGACCAAACCCGTCTGGGTGTGGCTGCCCATCACCAGTCGATAGAGGTAATAACAGGGTGTACTATCCTGCTGTAACACCCCCTCGCTGATCATTCTGGCAAAACTCTCTTTTCCTTTGGCATACACGGCGGCATCGTAGGGGTCAGTATCGCTGGGCAGGTCAATCTCCGGTTTGGAGATATGGAGAAAGCTCCACGGTTTACCCGCAGCACGCTGCCGCGCCTCGGCACTATTGAGAACATCGTAGGGTGGTGCAGCCACGTCAGCCGCACGACCACGGGCAGGGCGCAGGCCACGAAAAGGTTTAAGCATTCAGTTGGCTCCTGTCGGTTTTACTTTATAAAGCAATAATCAGGGGTATCTGACAAAATACCCGTTACAGATACGAGGGGCGGGGTTCACCCTTCTTACGTCGTCCCGGACGCTTCTTTTGCGAAATGACCCCTTTCACGCAGTCAGGGCCAGAGACCTCTGCATCCGGATAGCGACTGTTCAGCGGATGCAAATACCAGGCATCACCACGCTGCAGTAACTGCCGAAAGGTATACTCACCATTATGCATGGCAATCACAAAATGGCCCGAACGCGGCGGATAATCAGGCTCAATCACCACCACATCACCATCGCAAAACTCAGGTTCCATACTATCACCCAAGGCCATCAGTACGTAGGGCTCACGCTTTTCACAGGAGAGGCTCTCCGCTGTATCCGCAGCAGGCATCGTCATCTCCACTACCGGGATAGCGCCTAATCTATCATTAGCGCCCGTTGCCACGCCACTCTCCGCCATTGCTGGTTTTGTAACGCTCATAGCGTTCTCCTTAACTGGGGGACAAGAAAAGTATCATTTAAAAGGGGAGCGAATAGTTACATAATCCCCCGTCTCTCTGCAACTAGAGATTGCGGTCATTCACGCTTCTCTGAGACCCCCGCTGCCGCAAAGGTCGCCATCTGATTATGCAGGGCACAAGCCATTCGCAGCAGTGGTAGCGCCACCGCTGCCCCGCTCCCCTCGCCAAGACGCATCTGCAGATCCAGCAGCGCCTCAGCACCCAACACCTGCAACACCCGTCGATGTCCGGCCTCTGCCGAGGTATGGGCAAAAAATAGCCACTGTTGCGCACCAGCGCAGAGACGGGTGGCATAAAGTGCGGCCACAGAGGCGATAAAGCCATCAACTAAAATCGGCAGACGCTGTTGTGACGCCGCGATCATCGCCCCGACCATGGCAATAATTTCAAAGCCGCCAAAAGTCTGTAACAGCGCCAACGGCTCACCCGCATTGACCACCGCAGCGTGTCGCACAAAGGCACGCTCAATAACCGCTGCCTTATGGGCGACCCCCGCAACCGTCACCCCCGTTCCTGCGCCAACCAGTGTCGCCACCGGTTCACCAAGCAGAGCAGCAGCCAAGGCAGCGGCAGCGGTGGTATTGGCAATCCCCATCTCGCCGGGAATAAAGATATCTACATCTGCCTGTCGCGCTGCAGAGACAACCGCCTCCCCGGCTTCCAGAGCACTTTGCAGGGCTGCGAGATTCATCGCCTCGGTTTGACAAAAGTTCGCCGTGCCAGCGGCAATGCGCTGACTCTTGACACCCTCTAACGCTTCCAACGCCTGTACGGTACCCAGATTCACCACCTCCAGAGTGGCCTGTAGCTGCCGTGCCGCCACGCAAATAGCTGCACCACCACGGGAAAAATTACGCACCATCTCCGCAGTGACAGCCTGCGGAAAGGCGGAAACGCCCTCCCCTGCAACACCATGATCCGCTGCGAAGATGGTAATATGGACCCGCTCAAGTTGTGGGTTATGGCGCTGTTGCAGCGCCGCCAACTGCACCGCGATCGCCTCCAAACGCCCTAAAGCGCCCGGTGGCTTGGTAAGCTGCTGCTGACGCTGTCGTGCGGCACTGGCAAATACCGGGGAGGGTTGCGCAGCCACTACCGCTGTCGCACTGAATAGTTGCTCGATGATGTTCAGCTAAAACTCCTTATGATTGCGATAACAACCTTCGCTGTCGTGGTTGGTGGGGTTGAAAAAGGGCAATACACTACCAAATCATGGGGGGTGATTGCCAGACAATCGTTTTTATCAGGCTAACCACTTATACCCCAACTATTCAGGAGAGAGATTGATGTCATCCCCCAGCGATGCTGCGCTTAATACCCAAATTGAAACCGCTATAAAAAGTTTTAAAGACCCCTACCTAGAGAAAGATCTGGTCTCCGCCAAATGTATTAAATCGATTACCTGCGAAGATGGGACCGCTAACATCGAGGTTCGTCTGGGCTTTCCGGCATCTGGTTATGAAAATGACCTCAGCGCGACGCTCACCGACCTCGTTAAGGGAGTTGCCGGGGTAAACACCGTCAACATCACTTTCAACCGCGAGATTATCTCTCATGCGGCGCAAAAAGGGGTCACCCATGTTAAAGGGGTTAAAAATATTATTGCGGTTGCCTCGGGCAAAGGTGGCGTTGGTAAATCGACAACCTCGGTCAACCTTGCTCTGGCGCTTGCTGCCGAAGGCGCCACGGTAGGTCTGCTGGATGCCGACATCTACGGCCCAAGCCAGCCGCGTATGCTTGGCGTCAGCAGCACCAAACCCAACTCCAGTGATGGCCGCACCATGGAACCGGTGATGAGCTATAACATCCAATCGATGTCCATCGGCTACCTTATCGACGAAGATACCCCGATGATCTGGCGCGGCCCGATGGTCACCCAAGCCCTCGAGCAACTGCTTAACGATACCCAATGGCGCGAAGTCGATTATCTGATAGTTGACCTGCCTCCAGGCACCGGTGATACCCAGTTAACGCTGGCACAAAAAGTACCGGTGAGTGGCGCAGTCATTGTCACCACACCTCAGGATATCGCCCTCCTTGATGCCCGTAAAGCCTACAAAATGTTTGAAAAAGTCTCCATTTCAGTCTTGGGGATTATTGAAAACATGAGCACCCACATCTGCTCAAAATGTGGCCATGAAGAGAAGATCTTCGGCAGTGGCGGCGCCCTTAAAATGGCCAATGACTTTAATGTCAGCCTGATTGGCGAGTTGCCGCTCGATATTCAAATTCGTGAACACACCGATGAGGGTAAACCGACGGTCGTCGCCAACCCCGATAGCCGCATTACCGCCACCTATCGCGAGATCGCCCGTCGTACCGCAGCCAAACTGTCACAGCAGGCAAAAGATTACAGCGCCAAATTCCCCAAAATTGTCATTTCCAACTAAATCGTCATCCCTGTCGGGCGAAGTCAAAGCAGCGCCTTTGGCTTCGCCTAACAAAAGATCAACTATTATTAGCTCAGCAGATGCTCTGGAAAGATAGCTCAGTAGATCCGACGATGCTGCGCTAATCGAACCTACGGATCCAAGCTCACAGCCTCTGCAACCTGCTTTTCCAGCCACTCGGTTATCTCGCCACTCTCGACGCGATCGTATATTTCGTGTACGGGAATTGAGAGTGCAAGCGACGTTAACGGTACGTTCTCGCCAAGGTAGTAGTGACGTGAAATCCATCCTTCACTGCGGCACTGCACTTCGACATCGACCCGATCCTGCTCAATCAGAATGTAGGTTTGTAACGAAGGGAGTGCGCGGTAAATATCGGCTTTGTGGCCGCGATCATACTGTTGCGTCGTTTTCGAGAGGACTTCGACAATTAGGGTCGGTCGGCGGCGATAGTAGGGATCTTCCCGATCTGAATCGTCGCAGCAGACCATGACATCGGGATAGTAAAAGTCATCGTTAATTCGCAGCTTTAGGTCAATAATAAAGGGGATGCATGGGTTACCCCGCAGTTGTTGCCGTAGCTCTGCATAAATATTGCCGGTGATCAGTGTGTGCCTTTCACTGGCACCACTCATGGCATAAAGCTCGCCATCAATTAATTCGTGGCGAATTTTTGCACTTTTTTCGCCTTCAAGATACTCGACTACGGTGAGTTTACTTTGGATTTGCCGTTTTAACATGATGTATCTCCTCTCTTTGCTAACACGCCAGATATCTCAGCAATTATAACTGATCAGTAACTGCCTGAAAAAGCCTCCGGGCGCCATAGTGATATTGGCATTATCGATGGTGATCTCCTCAAGAGTATAGACCTGATATGCGATAGCCGCCTCCTGATACATCTGGTAGGAGAGCTGAAGATCATCGGCCCAGCGCGAGAGAAAGTCGTCACTCGGGGCGATAAAGACAATGCGCTGAACCTCCTCCTGAATTAACTTCGAGGCACAACGCGGGCAAGGAGGATGGGTGACATAGACGGTACAACCGGTAATGTCGCGCTTGGCGAAGATCATCGCGTTCTCTTCAGCATGTATCGTCAGATTAAGCTTGCAATGACGGTCGCGCAGCCGCGCTTCACTATCCTCGACACCTGCGGCAAAGCCGTTATAACCGAGCGAGATGATGCGGTTGCCATCGGTGATCACCGCGCCAACCTGTGAGGAGGGATCTTTACTCCAGGCGGAGATATGTATCGCCAAACCAAGAAACCGAGCATCCCACTTCAGGCTGACCAAAGCACTATCACTGCCGCTGTCACATACCTGAGGCAGGCTCATTTTTTACTTGTCGCTGCGGGCGGCGGCGTAGTGCGATTGAGTTCGCTAATCACCGCAGTGATCTCTTGTCGGCCATCATCCTGAATAATTTTGACCAACTGAAAATCGTGATCCAAGGCACACCAGAAACTGATTTTACGTCCATCCGCATTAATGCGCTCGACCTCTAAAGTATCGAATTTTCCCGCCGGGGTGGAGAGTACAACCTTGCCAACCACACGAAACTGATATTCACGCAACGCATCACCATCGACTAACTGGTAGACAAACTCACGCTTTCTTTGCGCCAACTCATGACGTAGCAGCCACTGATAGGAGAGTTTATCGTGAATGGTGGTGGCAGGATCAGGTAACTTTAGCTCTGTAACCTCTGCTTGATCACGACTGATTGCCACCCCTTTGACATAGTCAAAATCGACACTGCGCTGCTTCTCTTTACTGCCGCCGCGCTTGGTATAGCGGTATGCCAACGGCTGCTGCTGTTCCGTCTTCTCATTCCAGCGCCAACGGCTCTCCTCTTCCATGCGATCATCACGAAAATTTGCCATAAAACCAGTGATATAGATCTTGGTTTTAAGACGAAACTCGCCCTCTGCTAACCGCTCTAGCTGTCGCTCCATTGCACCGATTGAGAGACCCGCAACGGACACCTCATAAACGCTATGATAGGGCTGCGGCTCCAGCGCCCACAGGGTGGTGGCAGGCAGCAGTAACAGCACCCAGCGCAGGAAAAAGGTCTTCAGGGGAGTTGCTCATCAGAGTTAGGCTGATCACTCCCCTCTTTTACTACCGGCAACAGGTCGTCGCGACTTATCCCCAGTTGCAAGGAGATCGCAGCAGCAACAAATATCGAGGAGTAGGTGCCGATGACAATCCCGACAATGAGCGCAAAGGCAAAGGCATGAATCAACTCACCCCCAAAGAGAAACAGCGCTACCAGCACCAGCAGGGTGGTGAGCGCCGTCATAATGGTGCGTGACAACGTTTGGTTAATCGAGATATTCACCGTCTCATCCGGGCTCTCCTTGCGCAGAATACGAAAGTTCTCGCGAATACGATCAAAGACCACAATCGTATCATTCAACGAATAACCGATAACCGCAAGAATCGCGGCCAGTACTGTTAAATCAAACTCAATTTGCAACAGTGAGAAGGCACCCAGAGTAATCAGAACATCATGCACCAGAGCGGCGACGGCACCTACGGCAAAGCGATACTCAAACCGCAGGGCGACATAGATGAGAATACCGATTAACGCATAAATCACCGCCAGACCACCATCCTCAGCGAGATCATCCCCCACCTGCGGTCCAACAAACTCCTGACGCCGTAACTCAACCAGGGGTTCACTCTGTTGCAGCAGGCGCACCACGTTGTCACTTAACTGGGCGCTGGAGAGTGACTCCTGGGGCGCAATACGAATCAGCACATCGCTGGCCGTACCAAAATGTTGCACAACCACATCGGGCATACCCTTTGCGGCGATGCTGGTACGAATTTGATTAAGATCTGCAGCCTGAGGATAGGAGACCTCAATAAGTGTTCCGCCACTAAAATCGATGCCCAGCGGGATACCCCGCAGTGCCAAAGAGGCGATGGAGAGCAGCATCAGTAGCGCTGAAAAGATAAAAGCATAACGCTTATAACGGATAAACTGGATATTCGTGTCCTGCTGAAATAACGGCATGGTCTGATTCCTAAATTGAGAGCTTCTGCAGACGTTTACCGCCCAGCGTCAGGTTGACAATAGCGCGGGTCCCCATAATCGCAGTAATCATGGAGGTAATAATGCCAATGGAGAGGGTAATCGCAAACCCTTTCACTGGCCCAGTACCAAAACCAAAGAGCACCAGCGCCGCAATGAGCGTTGTAATGTTGGCGTCGGCAATCGTTGAAAAAGCCTTCTCATAACCGGCATGAATACTCGCCTGAGGCGTATTGCCGCTACGCAGCTCTTCGCGAATACGCTCAAAAATAAGCACGTTGGCATCCACCGCCATCCCCACCGTAAGCACGATTCCCGCGATACCCGGCAGCGTTAAAGTGGCCTGCAACATCGATAAAACGGCGACAATCATCACTACGTTAAACGCCAGCGCCGCATTGGCAATCATGCCAAAGAGGCGATATTTCACCACCATAAAGACAATCACAAAGAGGAAGCCGATCACCACCGACTGCAACCCCTTGTCGATATTATCCTGACCTAGGCTGGGGCCAATGGTCCGCTCCTCAAGAATCTCGATGGGCGCTGCCAGCGCACCGGCACGCAATAACAGGGCAAGGTTGCGCGCCTCGTCACTGCTATCAAGTCCGGAGGTCTGAAAACGTTTGCTAAAGTGTTCGCGGATAACCGCCACACTAATCACCTCTTCAATCCGCTCGGTAGAGCGTTCGGGCTCGCCATTCACCATACGGGTTTCGGTTTTCGTCTCGATATAGACCACCGCCATCCGCTTGCCGACATTTTCACGGGTGTTATTACTCATCCGCCGCGCCCCTTTGCTATCAAGGGTCACCGATACCAGCGGGCCACCACTTTGCGGATCAAGCCCCGATGCGGCATCGGTCACCTGATCACCGGTAATCACGACGCGCTTGTAGAGCAGTACTGGCTGGCCGTTGCGATCATGGTAGATGCGCGATCCGGGCGGCACCCGTCCTGCCAGCGCACTTTGTAAATCGTGCTCCTCATCGACCATATGGTACTCAAGGGTCGCCGTCGCACCCAAAATCTCCTTGGCGCGAGCGGTGTCCTGAATACCGGGAAGCTGCACCACAATGCGTTCATCCCCCTGCTGCTGAATCACCGGTTCGGCAACCCCTAGCTCATTCACTCGGTTGCGCAGCGTCGTAATGTTCTGCTTTAGGGCAAACTGCCGCACCTCGCGCTGCTGCGCCTCGGAGAGGGAGAGATAGAGGAAATAGAGATCACCACGCTGTTCACTGTGATAGGTGAGCTCGCGAAAATCTTTACGCAAACGATCCTCAGCTAGGGTGAGTGTCTCCTGATCGCGAAATTTTATCTCAACCCGATCATTACGCTCATCGCTCTCTACCGTCAGATAGCGTACCTTCTCATCACGCAATAGCGTGCGCACATCATCGGTATAACGGGCAACCGCACTGGCAATGGCGGCCTCCATATCAATACCCATAAGAAAATGGACCCCGCCGCGCAGATCAAGCCCGAGATACATCGGTAACGCATTAAAACTACGCAACCAATCCGGCGTCGCCGGCGCAAGGTTAAGCGCCACCACAAAACTCCGCCCCAACGCCTCACGCACTGAACTATAGGCCTTAATCTGATCATCGGTATTGGCAAAGCGCACCAACAGAGACTCTAGCCCTAGGGTGTAGGAGAGAGGCTCTATCTGTTGCGCCTTAAGAACCTCTGCCACCTTGTCACGGGTGGTCGCATCAACGGTCTGCATTCGCGTTGCACTAATCTGCAACGAGGGATCATCCCCATAGAGATTGGGCAGAGTGTAGATCACCCCCACCGCCACAAAAACGATGAGTAGCAGATATTTCCAGAGTGGGTATTGGTTAAGCATTGAGTATCCTTGCGGTTTATCTTAAGCCGCTGCCAGGAGATTTGAAATAGAAGTGGTGAGCGGTCAAGCAGCCTAGCTGACGCTGTCTATCGTTCCTTTGGGAACCACCGAGGTAATCGCGGCGCGTTGCAGCGTCACCTCGACACTCTCTGCCAGGGCAACACCAATGTAGCTCTCGCCAAGATGGGTGACGCGGCCAATCAAGCCACCGGAGGTAATCACCTCATCACCGACCTGTAACGCTGCAACCATTTTGGCGTGATCCTTGGTGCGTTTCTGCTGCGGACGAATCAGCAAAAAATAGAAGACGATAAAAAGAATAATGAACGGGAAAAGTGCCTCTAAGATGCCCGGCTGCTGGCTCGCTGCCTGTCCTGTCTCGGCAAGCGCATCAGAAATAAAAAAACTCATAACGACTATCCTTTAATAATTTGGAGTTAAAAACCATATGACACAAAAATCAAGAACGACAGATGGTTGGGGAGATGAACAGATTAAACAAGGGGTGAGGCGACAAGGGACGCCCCGTCCCTAGCCTATTATCGCACATCCCTGCACCTCTGTGAGAGGTTGTCCTACAGAGTGCGACACCCATTCCTTGGTTAAAAGGTGAGGTGAGACGATCCCGACTACCATCCTACCTAACGACATCTTTTAATATAACTTTGATAAATCTGCTCTTCACACTGACGGTAGCGCGACTCTATGCCCTGCTCACCATAGAGAACTGTCGCCCCAAATTCGTGCATCTTGTTATATTTTTCGTAGGCATCGCCACGATAGCTACGGCTACAGGATTGCGACAACATTAACCAATGCGCCTCGGTCTTCTTAAAGAGCGCCAACATCGCATTCATATTGACCTCCTCATTGGGAAAACGATCATCCCTGTCAATTAACATTTTACACAGACGCTGACGCGACATATCAGACTCATTCCAGATACAAAATGACTTGTAACGACTAATAGCATCCTTGTAGGCGGCATCAAACTCCTCCACCAGCGCCTGCCCCTCTGCCCACTCCGCATCACTGCAGGCATGGGAATAGTTGACCAACGGCTGAGCAAGCAACAGCAATAATAACAACGACCATGGGTATCTCATTAACCAACCTCCTCTCATCCTGAAAACTTCAGAATTAGGCGTTAAGCACTGCTTAATCGCGCTTTGTTGTGACAGATTTATTTGTCTTTAATATGGCAGCTGCGGCCTCGCGCGCCTTTCCTGTCGCAGGCTTTGCCGTTCGCTCTTTGCTGCTGCTTTTTTTGGCTGCGGCTGGTTTCGCGCTTGCATCATCTGCTTTGGCAACCACCTTTTTTACCGCACTGCGCTTTGGCGCAGACTTTTTTTCCACCTTTACAGTTTCGCTGCCGCTCTCACTGGCTACTGTTTTTTTCGCTTTTTTAGTCACTGCTGCAGGCGTATCGGAAATAGGGGCCTCATGCGTTGCCGTTGCCGATCTCTTTTTGCCTACGCGCTTCTTGCTAACGCCCCCAGCCGCAGTCGGCGTAGCGCTCTCCTGCACCCTGACTTTTTTAACCACCACTTTTTTAGCTGGTTCCGACCTGGGTTGAGCGGCTGATTCACCTTTACTATCACTACTATCACTGGAGACAGGGGGTTCAGTAACGCCCTTGGTCACCTTTTTTCTGGGTGCTCTGGCTTTTGCTGTCGGTGTGGAACTTTTTGTCTTTTTCTTGGTTGCCGGCTCAGGAGCAGGTTGCGCAACCGCTTGCGCTTCAGGCTCCACAGAGACATTGACGGTCTGAGCAACATCCTGACTTTTTATCAGTTTATCGAGTACGGCACGCACATCCGCCAAACTGCTTTTTGCTGCCCGTTTGGGAATTGACCCCACCGCCTCCGCCAATGCCGCATGAACCACTGCAATCTCACGACCACCCTCAATCGTCTGTAATTTACGCTGCTGCTGGTAATAGCTAATCAGCGGAATCGTTTGCGTTGCATAAATTCGCAGGCGATTACCAATGCTCTCCTCATTATCGTCGGGACGATGCCGCAAACGGCCACCGCAGTTATCACAACGATCGTCCATCCGGGGAGGTGCGGTAAAAATATTAAACTCACTGGCGCAGCTACGGCAGATGCGCCTACCGACAACCCGCTGCATCACCACATCGGCATCAACATCGAGCACCATAACCTTGTCGATGCTAATATCCTGTCGCGCGAGCATCTCATCCAGCGCCTCAGCCTGCGGGATCGTGCGCGGAAAACCATCAAGAATAAACCCCTGCCTAGCATCTGGTTCACTGATGCGCTCTTCAATAATACCGATAAGCACCTCATCACTCACCATCTGTCCGGAGTCTATAATCCCCTTTGCCATGCGCCCCAGAGGGGTTTTACCTGCCACTGCTGAACGCAGCAACTCGCAGGAGGAGACTTCAGGAATATTAAATTTCTCTTGCAGCAAGGCGACCTGCACACCTTTTCCTGAGCCTGGCGCTCCGAGGATGATTATTCTCATAGTTGATCCGTCATTAGTCTCTTAAATACTGCCTCTGTTAGCCCCAATCACCGCTGGTAATCATGGACTAAGGCAATCCTGCACCAAAAAAATTCCATAACGGTATAGGTAAAATAGATGATAGCCATGACAATTATGGTTTAAGATTGCCATTATAGTATACTGAGCCTCCACTGGAGAAGCTTATCCGCCCATCCTCACTACCACGGTGCAGTAATGTCAGAGAACGAGATCGCTGATTTTAACAAAAATGAGCTCTGGATCATACAGAAGACTCTTGAAGAGCGTTATCGCCGAACCGTGGAGACGCAATTTGCCGATAGCGAGCTACGGCTTGACCCGCACGCAACAACCCTTACCCTCTGCCCCGCTATCTTCTGGAGCGACGGCAGTGCCAATTTTGTAGTGACCAAGGTGGGCGAGAGTCGCTTCCGCTGCCAGTTTTTCTACCGCGTACATCAGCAGTTTGGCACCGGCATCGAGACCTACGACGATCTGGCCGAGTGCATGGTCTCCCTGCTTCAAGTACAGGCCGATTATGCGGCAAAACTTAATGAATCTGTCAAATAGTCACCCTAAACTACCCACCTCAGATATCTGTCGAATCCAATCTGCATTTCCGATTTATTCAACCCCAGCATCAACCTAACTCTTAAGGAGAGATTACATGGCAAAAAAGATGAACGCCTTCTACGCCCAGTCGGGCGGCGTTACCGCCGTCATTAATGCCTCAGCGGCAGGCGTGATTGAAACCGCACGTGCCAACAGCAAACATATCGGCAAGGTCTATGCCGGTCGCAACGGTATTATTGGCGCCCTGCAAGAGGAGCTTATCGACACCTCAAAAGAGTCGGCAAAAGCAATTGCCGCGCTGCGCTACACCCCCTCCGGTGCCTTTGGCTCCTGCCGTTACAAATTAAAAGGGTTAGAGCAGAGCAAAGCGCAATATGATCGTCTGATGGAGGTTTTTCAGGCGCATAACATTGGTTACTTCTTCTACAACGGCGGCGGTGACTCTGCAGACACCTGCCATAAAGTCTCACAGTTGGCAGAGACCATGGGCTACCCTATTCAGGCCATTCATGTTCCTAAAACTGTCGATAACGACCTGCCGATCACTGACAACTGCCCGGGATTTGGCTCGGTTGCCAAATACATCGCTGTCGCCACCCGCGAGGCAAGCTACGATGTCCGCTCCATGTGCGCCACCTCCACCAAAGTCTTCGTACTCGAAGTGATGGGACGTCATGCCGGATGGATTGCCGCTGCCGGAGCACTTGCAGCAGACAAAAGCAATGATATTCCGGTGGTCATTCTTTTCCCCGAAGTCATCTTTAATCGTGAGAAATTTATGACTGCCGTCAAGGAGAAGGTGGCACAGTACGGTTACTGTTCCGTTGTCGTCTCCGAAGGCGTGCATCACGAAGACGGTAAGTTCCTTGCGGAAACCGGTCTAAAAGATGCGTTTGGCCACAGCCAGTTAGGCGGGGCCGCGCCTGTGGTCGCGGGCATGATTCAGGAAGATCTTGGGCTGAAATACCACTGGGCAGTTGCCGACTATCTGCAACGTGCCGGTCGCCACATTGCCTCCGCAACGGATGTGGAGCAAGCGTATGCGATGGGTAAGGCGGCAGTGGAGTTGGCATTAAAGGGAAGAAATGCGGTCATGCCGACGGTCGTTCGCAAATCCAACAAGCCCTACCGCTGGACGGTGGGTGAGGCTCCGCTTTCAGAGGTGGCCAACGTAGAGAAGATGATGCCCATGGAGTACATTAGTAGCGACGGATTCAGCATTACCCCCGAGGGACGTGCCTATCTTGAGCCACTAATTGCCGGGGAGGATTATCCGCCCTACAAAAATGGTATGCCAAACTACGTTACCCTGAAAAATGTACTGATCGCACAGAAACTTGAGCCCTACAAGGTCTGAAGATCAGCCATCGGGTAATTAACGGCCAACCGCATAGAAGTCAGCGGTTGGCTAAACCGAATACTACTAAAGCAGTAACCGTTTTTTTAACTACTCAATCTGGAGAATAATATGACTGGACTTTTCTTCGCTTTAGCCTGTGCAATTGTTGCACTGGTTTATGGCGGCCTTGCAGTAAAATGGATTCTTGCCCTGTCGCCGGGAAATGAACGGATGCAGGAGATTCAAAAAGCGATTCAGGAAGGCGCTTCTGCCTATCTTAATCGCCAGTACACCACTATTAGCATTGTCGGTGTGGTCATTCTCGTCATTATCGCCATTTTCCTTAACGTCAGCACCGCCATTGGCTTTGTCATTGGCGCGGTCTTCTCGGGTCTGGCAGGCTACATCGGCATGAATATCTCCGTGCGTGCCAATGCCCGTACCGCACAAGCCGCCAGTAACGGACTGGATGCAGCCATGCAGGTCGCTTTCCGTGGTGGCGCGATCACCGGAATGTTGGTCGTTGGCCTCGGTCTGTTGGGCGTTGCCGGTTACTACGGTATTCTGCATGCCATGGGACAGAGTGATGCTGATGCACTGCACGCGATGGTCGGCCTTGCTTTTGGTGGCTCACTCATCTCAATCTTCGCCCGTCTTGGCGGCGGCATCTTTACCAAAGGTGCCGATGTCGGTGCCGATATCGTTGGTAAGGTAGAGGCCGGTATTCCCGAGGATGACCCACGCAACCCTGCAGTTATCGCTGACAACGTGGGTGATAACGTCGGTGACTGTGCCGGTATGGCTGCTGACCTTTTTGAAACCTACGCAGTAACCGTGGTTGCGACCATGCTGCTCGGTTCACTAATGCTCGCCGACATGGGTAGCGCAGCGATTATCTATCCGCTGGTGCTTGGTGGTGTCTCCATTATTGCCTCTATCGCTGGCACCTTCTTTGTCAAGGTGCGTGAGGGCGGCAAAATTATGAATGCCCTCTATCGTGGCCTCATCGTTGCCGGTCTCATCTCGGCAGTTGCCTTCTACTTCGTCTCGGTCAACATGATGGGCGAACTTGCAATGCCGCTCTTCTGGTCCGCGATGATTGGTCTGGCACTGACGGCAGCAATGGTGGTCATTACCGAGTACTACACCGCCACCGAATACTCACCAGTACGTCATATCGCTGAGGCCTCCACCACTGGTGACGGCACCAACGTTATCGCCGGTCTGGGTGTTTCGATGAAGTCCACCGCAGCGCCGGTGCTTGCCGTTTGTGCCGCGATTTGGGGTTCTTACGAACTTGCCGGACTCTATGGTATCGCCATTGCCGCCACATCGATGCTCTCGATGACTGGTATTATCGTCGCTCTTGACGCCTATGGCCCGATCACCGACAACGCTGGTGGTATTGCTGAAATGGCTGAACTCGACGAGAAGATCCGTAATATCACCGATCCGCTGGACGCCGTAGGTAACACCACCAAAGCGGTCACCAAAGGTTATGCCATCGGTTCTGCCGGACTTGCAGCGCTGGTACTCTTTGCTGACTACACCCATGCACTGGAAGCCAAAATGGGTAGCGTGACGCTCTTTGACCTCTCAAACCATATGGTGATTATCGGCCTGTTCATTGGTGGCCTGGTACCCTACCTCTTCGGAGCGATGTCGATGGAGGCCGTTGGCCGTGCCGCAGGTGGCATTGTTAATGAAGTACGGCGTCAATTCCGCGAAATGCCCGGCATTATGGATCACACCCAAAAACCGGACTACTCAAAAGCGGTCGATATGCTAACCAAATCGGCAATTAAAGAGATGATCATCCCCTCGCTGCTGCCCATTCTGGTACCCATTCTGGTCGGTCTGATTCTTGGGCCACAGGCACTTGGCGGACTGCTGATTGGTACCATTATCACCGGTATTTTTGTCGCCATCTCAATGACCACCGGTGGTGGTGCTTGGGATAACGCCAAAAAATATATCGAAGATGGTCACTTTGGTGGTAAAGGTTCTGACGCCCATAAAGCGGCGGTCACCGGTGACACCGTAGGCGACCCCTACAAAGATACCGCAGGCCCAGCGATTAACCCGCTCATTAAGATCATTAACATTGTTGCCCTGTTAATGGTTCCGCTTCTGTAAAGAGTCAATCAGGTACGCTAAGCGTGCCTGATCTCTACTGAAGAGTTCGCAACAAGAGGCCGATGCAAACATCGGCCTCTTTTTTTTTGCAAATCGGCTAAAATAGGCACCTATGAAAATTTGCATCGTCTCCGACAGCCACGACAACCGCACAATGCTCACCCGTGCCGTCAGTGAAGCCAAAGCTTGGGGAGCAACGGCGGTGATTCACTGTGGTGATGTCGTCTCTCCCACCGGCAGGGGCACGCGGTTTAATGCAGCTAATGCCGGCGACAGCGGAAAGTATGGCAAAAGAGCTAAAGCGTAGCTATCAGCAGGAGAAGCTCTTTGAACCGGCGTTTAATATTGCGTTGGGTAC
>JADGBN010000089.1 GCA_015231435.1 Gammaproteobacteria bacterium | reverse complement strand
GCAGCTGGCGCAGCAGCGAGATAAGGGTATCGCCGATAAGGGCATCCACTTCGTCGAGAAAGAGAACAATGGGACGGGTGCTATTGAGCGCCCACCAAGAGAGCAGCGCACGAAAACGCTGCATCGAGGCGGCCTCCGCAATAATCTGTCGCGCTGCCCTCTCATCAAAGAGGCCGGGATAGTTCGCCCGCACCCCCTGTAACAGCGTATCGCAAAACTGCCGATCGCCCAGCTCGGCATCGTTACGCGCCACTTGCGAGCTCTCAAGATTGAGGTAGATCGCCTGATAGTGATGCGCCTCGTTCAGGGCTTTCACCATCTCCAGCATGGCGGTGGTCTTACCTGTTTGTCGTGGTGCATGGAGGAGAAAGTATCGCTCCCGCTCAATTAAACACTGAATCTCCTGCCAGTCGATTCGCGCAAAGGAGGGGATAGCGTAGTGCTGTTCGGGCTTCATCGGCCCCTCAGTGTTAAAGAACTTCTCTCTCACGGCACAACTCCTCGTTGCCCATCTCTGGGGTAAATCAGATATATACCCGTCACCCTTGAAAACGCTGATTCGTTGAACAGATCAGAAAATCGTGCTTTTGCGGTTTGCATTTGCCAGGATTGCATGACTACTCTCCAAAACTTCATTTCTAACCCTCACCCCAACCCTCTCCCGAGGGGAGAGGGGGCAAAAGTGGTGGGGGTCTGAACGGTTACGGTCAGATGGTGGGTGCACTGTAACGGAAACAGTTAGGTATGTCCAAACGCCTTTCCAAGGATTTTGGGGCTCTTCTTGCCTCGACCCTGTAACCAAGCCGATATTGTGCGTGAAGCGCCGCCTGTGAAGGGGTAAAATCACCGTCCTATGCCATCCGCCACCACTTCACTTCAGCACAAGAAAATACTCCTCGGTATTAGTGGCGGTATTGCTGCCTATAAATCCGTGCTGCTGCTGCGTCTGTTGCGGCAACAGGGCGCGCTGGTGCGGGTGGTCGCGACACGCGAAGCACTGCAGTTTGTCACGCCACTCACGCTTGAAGCACTCTCGGGAGAGCGGTTACGAGTCGATCTGTTTGACCATGATGCGGAACGGGCGATGAGCCATATTGAGCTGGCGCGTTGGGCTGATGTGATTATTATTGCCCCGACCACCGCCAACCTAATGGCAAAAATTGCCCTAGGGTTGGCGGATGATCTGTTAACCACGATCTGTCTAGCGACCACCGCACCCCTTTTTCTTGCCCCGGCGATGAATGTCATGATGTGGCGCGCCGCGACAACCCAGCACTATTATTAACAACTCCTAACACGCGGCTGCCAGCTGCTTGGCCCGACTAGCGGTGAGCTCGCCTGCGGTGAGTCCGGTGAAGGCCGGATGTACGAGCCAAAGCTTATTTGCGCTGCCCTTGAGCAACTCTTTCTGCCAGCCGCTGACAAATCACTACTGGCGGGGCTACGCATCACGATTACCGCCGGGCCTACCCGTGAAGCGATCGATCCCGTCCGTTTTATCTCTAACCACAGTTCGGGAAAAATGGGCTACGCCATTGCCGCTGCCGCCGTTGCGCTGGGGGCAAAGGTTCGCCTAATTAGCGGCCCACTGGCGTCACCCTTGCCGCTACCTGCCGCCATCACGCCAATAATGGTGACCAGTGCCACAGAGATGCTTAATGCGGTGCTTGCGGATGTTGGGGATATCTTTATCGCCACGGCGGCGGTCGCCGACTATCGCCCCCTTGCACCTGCTACCCATAAAATGAAGCGCGATGCGAATGGCATGAACCTCACTCTGACCCCGAACCCCGATATTGTCGCCACCGTTGCCGCCCTTGCCTCGCCCCCCTTCTGCGTCGCCTTCGCCGCCGAAACTGAAGCGTTAAAGGATTATGCACGGCAGAAATTTATTGCCAAAAAGGTTAACTTAATCGCCGCCAATCTTGTTGGCGGTCTTGAGGGCGGCTTTAATCGTGACGAGAATAGTCTTTGGCTCTTCTGGGGCAGCGGTGAGTTACAGTTACCCCTCATGCCCAAACCACAACTGGCGCTAGCACTGCTGCAACAGATCGCTCTGCTCTATTACCCCTCCTAACTAACCTCAAAGAGTTCTCCCCCATGAGCCTGCAGCAACTTAACCGCACAATTGAACTAAAAATTCTTGACCCCCGCATCGGTGATACCATTCCACTGCCCAGTTACGCCACGACTGGTTCTGCTGGCGTTGACCTACGCGCCGCACTGCCTGCCCCGCTCACCCTTGCCCCCGGCGCCTGTGAACTCATTCCCACCGGTATCGCCATTCATATTGGTGACCCGAATCTTGCCGCCGTCCTGTTGCCACGCTCCGGGCTCGGTCATAAACATGGCATTGTGCTGGGTAATCTGGTCGGACTTATCGACTCTGACTACCAAGGGGAGCTCATGCTCTCCTGCTGGAACCGTGGCGAGTTACCGTTTACCATTGAAGTGGGTGAAAGAGTGGCGCAAATGGTGCTGGTTCCGGTGATTCAGGCAGCGTTTGTAACAGTTTCCGACTTTGCCGACAGTGAGCGCGGCAAAGGTGGCTTCGGCCACACCGGTCGCCATTAAGGGCGATAAACCAGCGTTCAGGCAATGCGGCGGATAGCGATTGCCCTGATAATTTTTGATTGCGATAAGGATGACCATCATGGATCTTGAACAAGCCAAAGAGAACGTTCGTATTCTGGGAGAGGCACTCCCCTATATTCGCCGCTTTGCCGGTAAAACGATTGTGGTTAAATATGGCGGCAATGCGATGACCGAAGCGCGGTTGCAAAGCGGTTTTGCCCGTGATGTGACGCTGCTAAAAATGGTCGGAATGAACCCCATTGTCGTCCATGGCGGCGGCCCGCAAATTGGTAACCTACTGAAAAAAATTGGCAAGCAGAGTGAGTTTTTTGAGGGGATGCGGATCACCGACCGCGAAACCATGGACGTGGTGCAGATGGTACTCGGTGGTCTCGTCAATAAGGATATTGTTACCCTAATTAACCAGCATGGCGGCAAGGCGGTCGGCCTGACCGGCAAGGATGCCGACTTTATCCGCGCTCGCAAACTCACCTTCAGCCGCGACAATCCGGCAATGAATACCCCGGAAATTATCGACATCGGCCACGTAGGCGAGGTGGCGACGATTCAGGCAGGGGTAGTCGAGATGCTGATGCAGGGTAACTTTATTCCGGTTATCGCACCGATTGGGGTGGGTGAGGATGGCGAGTCCTACAACATTAATGCCGATCTGGTCGCAGGAAAGCTTGCCGAGTGTCTGCGCGCCGAGAAGCTGATTCTATTAACCAACACCCCGGGGCTGCTTGACAGCGACGGCAAAGTGCTCACTGGTCTGTCGGCGGTTCAGGTTTCGCAACTCATTGAGAATGGAACTATTTACGGCGGTATGCTGCCGAAAATCCGCTGTGCGCTTGAGGCGGTTCACGGCGGGGTCACCAGCGCCCATATTATTGACGGGCGTGTCGAGCACGCCCTGCTGCTGGAGATCTTCACCCGTGAGGGTGTCGGCACCCTCATTAAAAGCAAGAACAGTGACACTTAGATAATAATTATTCATAATCAAACCAAGGACTAATAATGAGTTTTACAATTACTGTACAACCTAGCGGCTACCAGTTTAGCGCCGCCGCAGAGACCCCGATCCTCGACAGCCTGCTAAAAAGTGGGGCATCGATCAGTTATGGCTGTCGCGGTGGCTTTTGTGGCGCCTGCAAAGGTGAGCTGATTAGCGGTAACTACAAATATGGCGAAGATCCGATGGGATTGAGCGCTGAAGATAAGGCGAGCCAAAAACTTCTGCTCTGTGTCGCCCACCCGCGTTCAGATATGGTGATTAAAGCCGAAGTAAATCCAACCACGGTAATGAAAGTACAGGGGTACGCGGCAACCATCAGCTCAATGCAACGGATGAATGATGAGGTAATGCTGCTGGGTGCGACCCTTAATGAGGAGAAACGCCTCCCCTATCTCGCTGGACAATATGTCGAATTTATCACCAAAGATGGTCTCACCCGTGCCTTCTCGATTGCCAACGCCCCCCACGATGACCGCGAGCTGCGCTTCCATATTCGCCGTATTCGCGGTGGCAAATTTACCGACACCCTCTTTGCCACGATGCAGATCGGCGACAATCTCGATATTGTCGGCCCGCATGGTAGTTTTTATATTCGGGAAAATTCGCAAGCTCCAATCATAATGCTGGCCACGGGTACCGGCTTTGGCCCGATTAAGGCGATGGTTGAACATCTCATCGCTGAAAAGTCCACCCGTCCGCTCTACATTTACTGGGGCGCCAGAGCACGTCACGATCTCTATCTGGAATCGCTTGCCGAAAAATGGGACGCAGAACAGCCCCATATCCACTTTCGTCCGGTACTCTCCAAGCCCGACGCAACTTGGCAAGGTCGGTGTGGCCATGTGCAACAGGCAGTCATGGCCGACTTTACTGACTTAAGCGGTTATGAACTCTATGCCTGCGGTCACCCGGAGATGGTGAAAACCGCTGTTAGTGAACTTAAACAGCTGGGACTTGCGGCAGAGAGCTGCTTCTCCGATGCCTTTGAGTTTGCCCCCAAGTAGTTTTTCTTTCGAAAAAACTTGCAGATCCTCGAGTTCGCATGAAAATTCTCTTACTCATTGCCCACCCCTATCTGCACCGTTCAAAAATGAATGCCGCACTGCTTGCCAGTGCGGCAAAACTCCCTGAAGTCGAGATCTTCGATCTTTACGAAACGTACCCTGACTTCTATATCGATGCGACTGCCGAGCGTAATCGCCTGATGCGAACTGATCTGCTCATTATGCAGTTCCCCTTCTACTGGTACAGCGCACCGGCACTGCTTAAAGAGTGGCAGGACAGGGTGATAACACCCACCCGCCATAGTCCCGATGTTCCACACCCGTTAGCCGGTAAACCCCTAATGCTGACCATTACCACCGGTCAGCGCCTTGAGTCCTATCTACCACAAGTGGGTGATTCCCAGCGCCTACACACCATGAGTCAACTCCTCTCGCCGCTCAAACAACTGGCACACCACTGTGGTATGCCACTGTTGCAACCCTTTACGGTGCATGGTTGCCGCCACCTCACCCTCACAGATCTGCAAACTCACGCCAAACGCTATCAAAACTATCTGCAATCACTCATTGATCAATACACGATCCCCGCCGATGGCCAGTAGCCTGTTAGCCAATGTCGCCATCTACCTAGGCGCCACGGTGGTGCTGGTTCCCCTTGCCAGCTATCTTGGGCTGGGCTCCATCATCGGCTATCTGATAGCCGGCGTGGTGATTGGCCCCTGGGGCTTAGGGGTGATTACCAATGTCGAGGAGATCCTCCACTTTGCCGAATTTGGCGTCGTGCTCCTGCTCTTTTTAATCGGTCTGGAGATGAATCCGCGCCGCCTCTGGGCGATGCGCCAGCCGATACTTTTCATGGGCGGGGGGCAGGTACTCCTCTCCACCCTGCTGCTCTGGATGGTGGCGCTGCTGCTGGGCATCGGCGGTAGCGCCGCACTCATCGCCGCAATGGCGCTCTCCCTCTCCTCCACTGCCCTCGCCCTGCAGACCCTGCGAGAGAAGAACCTCCTGCCCACTCGCACCGGCAATAACGCCTTCTCGATATTGCTATTTCAGGATATTGCCGTCATTCCTATGCTGGCGCTCATCCCCCTTCTCGCGAGCGGGGGGAGCAGCGAGCCCAACGGCTGGCTAGATGGCATTAAAGCGGTGGTGGTGATTGCCGGGATTATTATTGTCGGCCGCTATCTTAACCGTCCTATTTTACGTTTTATCGCCAAAACCCGGATGCGGGAGATCTTTACCGCCTTTGCGCTGCTATTAGTTATCGGTATTTCACTCCTTATGCAGGCGGTGGAGATGTCGATGGCGCTGGGCAGCTTTCTTGCTGGCGTGCTGCTTGCCGATTCGGAGTATCGTCACGAACTCGAACTTGAGATTGAACCCTTTAAGGGACTACTGCTCGGGCTCTTTTTTATTGCTGTCGGCATGGGTATCGACTTTGCCATTCTGCTGCAGCAACCGCTTACCGTACTGCTCTGGGTGGCGCTGCTGGTACTGTGCAAAATGGCTATTCTCTGGCTAATGGCGACCATCGGTAAAAATCCCCTGCCGCCAAGCCAACGCCCGCTCCTTGCAATACTGCTGAGTCAGGGTGGGGAGTTCGCCTTTGTCATCTTTAGCGTTGCCCGCGACAGCGCGGTGATGAGTCATGAGTTAACCGCACTGCTAACGCTGGTGGTGGCGATCTCGATTATGTCGACGCCGCTACTGCTACTGCTTCAAGAGCGCTTTTTGGTGCCTTTAATGCAGCACCCCAGCGCCGCACCCAATATCCACCCCGATAGCACCTTGGGAACGGCAGAGAGTCAAGCTAATCCAATAATTATTGCTGGTTTTGGCCGCTTTGGCCGCGTTGTGGGGCGGATGTTACACGCCAACGGCATACCGATGACCATTCTTGATCACGACCCCGAACAGATTGAGCAGGTTCGTCTTTTTGGTTACAAAATCTATTATGGTGACGCCACCCGCCCCGATACCCTGCATGCCGCTGGCGCAGAACAGGCAAAGCTGCTGATTATCGCCCTTGATGATCCGGAGGATGCCCTGTTAACCCTGCAACAGTGCAAAAAACATTTTCCTCACCTAAAGGTGCTGGCACGCTGTGATGACATGGTGCATGGTTTTGAGATGCTGCATCACGGCGTGGACTACTATCAACGCGAAATTCTCGGTTCCGCGATGGCCCTCGGTGAGGCGGTTCTGCGGGAGATGGGCTATGGTGCCTATCGCGCAAAACGGGCGATGCACACCTTTCGCAAACATGATCTGCACCTCTTTTCACAACTGTTCGCCAGCGACAGCCTCGACAAACATATCTCGATCACCAAACAGGCACGAGAGGAGCTGTTACAGATCTTTATTGCTGATGAGGAGGAGATCGCAAAGCGCAGTGAAAGCGGCTGGGATCGCTAACCCCAGCCGAACGACAATGCCATTAGGCTAAAAGTTTGGCTTCTCGGGTGCCGCCTGGAACATCTGCAACGACTTGCGGATCTCCTCTTTTGCTGCGGCAACCCCTTCCCAGCCTCGCACCCGCACCCACTTACCCTCATCGAGATCTTTATAGTGCTCAAAAAAATGGGCAATCCGATCCATTAACTCTCCTGGCATATCCCCCAGATCTTTCACCGTAGACCAGCGGCTGGAAATTTTATCTACCGGTACCGCCACCACCTTCGCATCATCGCCTGATTCATCGGTCATCATTAACACCGCCACCGGGCGGCAGCGAATCACCGCGCCGGGAATTAGGGCAAAGGAGGTGGGAACTATCACATCACAAGGGTCACCATCATCTGAGAGGGTGTGGGGAATATAACCATAGTTGGCCGGATAACGCATGGCAGTGCGCAAAATTCGGTCAACAAACATCGCCCCCGAGGCTTTATCCACCTCATACTTTACCGGCTCGGCATTGGCAGGGATTTCGATAATGACATTAATCTCATCCGGTACGTTATCACCCGAGGTGACCTTATCTAAATTCATTGCAGATCCCTATGCCATTATATTAATAATTGAGCCCATGGTGTCACTCGATGCCTGTAGCACTTTACTACTCGCCTGCACCTGGGTTAAATCAACCTTGCTGTCCACCAGCGCGGGCACCATCTGACTGCGCTCACCCTGCTGCTGTGCCACCGGCTGCCGCGCTAACGTATGCGCATTCTCGCTTAAACCGCGCATACCAGTCATCACCCCCTGCATTCCCGACGCCATTGCTGAACCTATTATCATGATTGCACCTCGCTTGCTGACAGTTATAAACCAATCACTTGCACCACTCTGTTTACCGACGTTTGGCCAACTCATGATGATCCCGTCGTGCAAATGAACTCATTACCAGTTTAGTTGATCTACAGCATGGAAAAAACCAACTCGCAAACTATTTTTCCTTTTGCGCTTGTATGACTTGTCCCCCTCTCCCGCCTGCCACTACCATAAGCGCCATGGAGTCACTCTTTTTCTGGATATCTAAACTCGCTTGGGCAGTTATCGCCCCCGATATGCTGCTGCTCTGGCTGTTTATCATTGCGCTGCTGTTTTTGTGGTGGCGGCGATTATCACGCTGGCAAGCTTGGGGCAAGCGGCTGCTAATTCTCTACCTGCTGTTAATCATCACCATTACCCTAATACCCATCGGTGAACTTCTGCTCTCCCCCCTGGAGAGACGTTTCCCTATCAATCCTCAACTTCCCGCCCAGCTCGATGGCATTATTGTCTTAAGCGGCGCCGAAAACGGTAAGGCAACTGCCCTTTGGGATCAGGTTATTCTTGGCGAGGCGAATGAACGACTGCACCACTTTCAACTGCCGGCACGAGAACATCCACAAGCGAAGCTGGTCTTTAGCGGCGGAACAGGCTCCCTCACCGAACAGCGCTATAAAGGGAGCAGTGTGGCCAGACGCCAACTTAAGGAGCTCGGTTTTCCTGTGGAGCGGGTCATCTTTGAGGGCGACTCACGCAATACCGTTGAGAGTATTCTTCGCCTTAAAGCGTTACTGCACCCCGAAATTCATGAGCAGTGGCTGGTGATAACCACCGCTTGGCATATGCCCCGCACCATCGGCATCTTCTGCAACGCCGCATGGCCAGTTATCCCCTTTCCGGTTGACTATCAGACCCTGCCGGAGAGCATTGCCATCGCACCTGACTTTGCCGGACATCTTCAGGATCTCAATATTGCCGCCAAAGAGTGGTTGGGACTGCTTGCCTACTATCTTTCAGGAAGAAGTGCGGCGCTCTTTCCAAAATCACAAGCGTGTTAAACCGCGTAAATGGGTGACCCCGTTTCCTCTGTGACCCCGTTTCCATCGGTTTAGAACTGAGTCGCCTCAACGCCCTTGCACGCCAGCCCGACCACCTTCGGAATTGGCCGGCTTCCTGTGCGGTAGTGAGCAATCATCCGGCGCGTCATTCCCAGCGTATCAGCAGCCGTAGCGAGAGACAGGCCATTACGTTTCATCCAGGCATCGAACTCGATCGCTGTTGGCAATCCAGCTTGACGGCGACAAAGCTCATAAAGGGCATCCGCGCCAAGGTCAAGTCCATCAGGCCAGCCAAGACCATGCCCCCACTCATCAACCTGCATTTGCTGGAATACCACGGGATCGGCAAGGGCGTCGAAAGGTTTGCGCAACCATCCCGCCATGTCGGCAGTCAGCGTTTCGCCAGTGTTCCAGTCTATTTCAATGGTCAGCGCCCCGACGATGCGGGCAGACTTGATTGTTATTGCCTTCATGGGTTCAACCTCCGATATTCGATAAGGTATTTGTCACTATTCTGCGCAATGTCAGAGAGCGCAGGATTGAGCCGTTTGGCCGGGGTGACGCTGCCAATGAGTATTTCGCATGTCTCAATGGTGACCGATATCCGGCTACCGTCGCGGAATTCAACATGCACATGAGGGATGCCATGTTCCATGCCGTTAATCTTAATGCGCCAGTCGTTTATCGGTGGGTAAGACGTCATGTACTGTATGGTAGTGAAATGATTACATCATATCAAGCATTCAACTGAAAGTAGGTGGGTGATAAGTGATCCAGCGTACCTCTCCATGCTGTCGTCAAGCGGTCTCTTGAGCCGCCGGATGGCTGCACATTCAATCGAGCCAAATCTACCTGAAATGACGAAGAACCTCTTTTATCATGCAAACAGCGCTTGCATGGGATTATG
>JADGBN010000088.1 GCA_015231435.1 Gammaproteobacteria bacterium | reverse complement strand
TTTATCATCTGGCAAGCGCTCTACTCTCTCAAACTTAAGCAAGCGTTTTTCATAACGTGCAAAGAGAACATGCGCCTTTCTGTTCACCACAGACGACATGGTGAAGGTGATAGATAATGCCAACGCGATTATCACCAACCACTCGCCACTCATCCAGCCATTAGAGACGCCGATCGCACCAACGATCAGTCCGAACTCGCTGTAGTTCGATAACGACAAGGTGGCTAAAAAACTGGTTCGTGCACGCAGCTTGAAGAGTTCGAACAGCCTGAAGAAAAGGTAAGACTTGCCCAGAATCATCACCGCGAGGAGAAGGGCAATCAATATTGCCATCGGCGATGGTACACCGTAAAAACCGATGCTGAGAAAAAACGCGACGAGAAATATCTCTTTAAAATTGAGCAGGGATTTCGATAACGACTCTGACTTCGCGTCACCAGACAACAGTACTCCGAATAAAAGGGCACCGAGATCAGCCTTAATACCAGCCAGTGCGAACAGCTGTCCCCCACCGAGCGCCATCAGCATGCCGGCCAGAACGAGAAGTTCACCCCCGCGCGCACGGTGTACCACTTTCAGCAGTAGAGGTCTTAACGGGATGAGAAACAACAGAAGCGGTGCCCATAGCTCGGGCACTTTTCCTGTTTCTGCGGTGAGAAAGAGTACCGCGAACAGATCCTGCATAATGAGGATACCGATGGATATCTTGCCGTGCAGTGAAGACATCTCACCTTTTTCATCCAGCACTTTCACTGCAAATACGGTACTTGAAAAACTTAAAGCAAATGCGATGAGCGCGGCTTGAGCTCCTGTGATGCCGACAAACTCCTGCATACCGCTATAGCTTAATGCGAAGACGACGGTGCTGAATACGATCACCGTGATCAGCATATGGATAATCGACGAGGCCCATATCTCTGTACGCAAAAGATCTTTAAGATGCAGTTTGAGTCCAATACTGAACAGCAAAATGGTGACACCGATATCTGCAACCGCCTGCAAGGTATCACCACTCTGCACACCGAGCGCACTCAGCATAAAACCCGCGATTAGATAACCGACCATCGGCGGTAGTGAAGCATAGGATACGAGCAAGCCGAATCCGAGCGCGAACAGGATCCAGCTAACATCCGAGAAATGTGTTGCGACTAAAGCTAAATCCATAATAATTTTTCGTGAATGTTCTCAGCGAGCGTTATCGTGTCATATAAAATTTGTTTTTTTCAATCTATCTGTATTTCATGCACAAGCAAGCATTGTCCCTGCCCCACTCACTCCCCAAGCTAATATTCGGCCCTCGCACCCGATCGATCGTTCCCTCACCCCAACCCTCCCGAGGGGAGGGGGTGCAAAAGTGGTGGAGGTCTGAACGGTTACCCGATTGCGGGGTTTGGCAACCGCATCACGCCCTCATCTTTAAGCGTTATATGACCAGCAGATCCATAAATTCGTTCCCCGCCATGGCCTGAAGTCGCTCTGCAGCGAGGCAGAGTTGGTAGATCGTTTGTGCTTGTCGGCGCGGAAAACGTCGATGCAGGGCATCATAGAATTTCTGCTCGAGTACCGGAATCCCTTCTGCACGTCGACGACGATGACCGATAGGGTATTCGACCTCAATTTTATCGCTACTGCCGCCGTCCTTAAAGAAGATCTGGATGGCATTGGCGATTGAGCGCTTTTCGGGGTCATGGTACTCCCTGGAGTAGCGCGGATCTTCTACCACCGTCATCAAATCACGCAAAAGATCTATTTTCGGATTACAGGCGACACTCTCCTCGTAGTGTTCCGCCTTCAGTTCGCCATAAAGCAGTGCCACCGCGACCATGTATTGCAGGCAGTGGTCCCGATCGGCGGGATTATGGAGCGGTCCTTCCTTGGAGATGATGCGGATAGCAGACTCTTGGGTCGTTCGTTCGATGCGTTCAATCTCTTCGAGACGTCCTGCCACCTGCGGGTGGAGTCTAAGCGCACACTCCACCGCTGTCTGTGCATGAAATTCGGCAGGAAAGGAGATTTTATAGAGGATCTGCTCCATTACATAGCTGCCGTAGGGGCGCTGAAAGCGGAATTTTTCACCCTTAAAAAGGACATCATAGAAGCCCCATCGCGGAGCACTAAGCACACTCGGTAGCCCCATCTCCCCTTTTTCGACCATCATTGCCAGACGCACAGCGCGACTGGAGGCGTCACCCGCCGCCCATGACTTACGCGAACCGGTATTGGGAGTGTGGCGATAGGTGCGCAGGGAGTGCCCATCCACCCACGCGTGGGAGAGGGTGTCGATCACCTGATCATGATCGAGTCCGAGCATCACCGCCGCCACCGCCGCCGAGGCGACCTTAACCAGCAGCACATGATCAAGCCCAACGCGGTTATAGCTGTTCTCCAGTGCAAGCACCCCCTGGATCTCATGGGCCTTGACGATGGTATGGAAGAGCTGCCCCATGGTTAGTGGCGATTTGCCTGCGGCGATCGCCTTGCGACTGAGGTAGTCCCCCAACGCCAGCACTGCCCCCCAGTTATCTGAGGGGTGACCCCACTCTGCGGCCAGCCAGGTATCATTGAAGTCAAGCCATCTCACCAGCGCCCCGATATCCCACGCCGCCTTGACCGGATCGAGTTGAAACTGGGTTCCGGGGACCCGAGCGCCGTTGGGAACAACCGTTCCTGGCACCAGTGGCCCGAGGTGCTTGGCCGCTTCAGGGTATTCCAGCGCCATCAGCAGACAGGCGATGCTATCCATCAGATTATGGCGGGCGCCGTCCAGGGCCTCGCTTGACGTCACCTCGTAGTGGCAGACATAGTCGGCAATGGCGACCAGTTCCGCATCGGCTTGCGGACGAATATTACTTTCGACGTTACTGTGACTCATCATCTACTCCCGTTCCCCGACCGGTTTCCAGAGCTGATTTTCGGGGCCTGTATATTCTGCACTGGGACGAATGATTTTTTTGTCTATCCGTTGCTCAATCACATGGGCGACCCATCCGGTGGTTCGCGAAATAATAAATATCGGGGTAAAGAGCGAGGTCGGGACGCCAAGCATGTGATAAGAGACGGCCGAGAACCAGTCGAGATTGGGAAACATCTTTTTCATCTCCCACATCACGGTTTCGAGTCGTTCAGCTACGTCGAACATCAGCATCTCACCCGCTTCTGCAGAGAGTGAACGGGCAACCCCCTTGATCATCTCGTTACGGGGGTCACCGATGGTATAAACAGGGTGACCAAAGCCGATGATGATCTCCTTGCGCCCGACGCGCGCCCGGATATCGGCCTCGGCCTCGTCGGCGCTGGCATACCGTTTCTGAATCTCACAAGCGGCTTCATTGGCACCACCATGTTTGGGACCACGCAGGGCGCCAATGGCGCCGGTGATTGCTGAATGGATGTCCGAATCGGTTCCGGCCACCACCCGTGCGGCAAAGGTGGAGGCGTTAAATTCATGCTCGGCATAGAGATTGAGCGAGATGTGCATGGCTCGCACCTGCGACGCGGTCGGTCGCTGGCCGTGAAGAAGATGAAGGAAGTGGCCACCAATGGACTCTTCCGGGCTCTCGACCTCGATGCGGTTGCCACTGCGCGAGAAGTGCCACCAGTAGAGAAGGATAGATCCAAAGCAGGCGATCATTCTGTCACCTATCTCTCTGGCCACCCCGGTTTCACGCGCCTCGGGTTCACTCTCCAGGGCGCCGAGCATGGCACAACCGGTGCGCATCACATCCATGGGGTGGGTGGTGGCGGGAATCTGCTCCAGTACCCGCTTGAGCGGTTCGGGAAGGGTGCGCAGCTGTTGCAGCTTCTGTTTATAGTTAAGCAGCTCCTCACTATTTGGCCACTTTTCGTGAATCAGCAGGTGGGCGACCTCTTCGAACTCTGCCTTATCGGCAAAATCGAGAATGTCGTAGCCGCGATAAGAGAGATCGTTGCCGGTTCGTCCCACAGTACAGAGTGCGGTGTTACCTGCCGCGACCCCGGAGAGGACGACCGATTTTTTGCCTTTTGCAGGGGTGATTGTCTTATCTCCCATCTTTATGACTCCTCTTGTATAGTATTGATCTACAGTTCCTTCCCATCGGCGAACAGTGCATCCAGCTTCTGCTCGTAGGTGTGATAATCGAGAAAGTGGTAGAGCTCTTCGCGTGTCTGCATCTGATGCAACAGCGGTTGCTGTGTTCCATCCTGGAGCAGGGAGTGATAAACAGCGAGTGCCGCCGCATTCATCGCCCGAAAGGCAGAGAGGGGATAGAGCGCCAGTTTAACCCCGGCGGCAGCCAGTTCGGCGGTGGTAAACAGCGGTGTTGCGCCAAACTCGGTGATATTGGCAAGCACCGGCACGCCAACGGCATCGACGAAGGTGCGATACTGCGCCAGGGTGTTTATCGCCTCGGGAAAGATCATATCGGCCCCTGCTTCAACACAGGCTAAGGCTCGATCTATGGCGGCACTCATCCCCTCGACTGCAAGGGCGTCAGTGCGCGCCATGATCACAAAACCGTCGCTGCGGGCATCGACGGCGGCTTTAATTCGATCCACCATCTCCGTTTGTGAAACGATCGCCTTGCCGGGGCGGTGACCACAGCGTTTGACCTGAACCTGATCTTCAATATGGATCCCTGCAGCGCCGGCACGAATCATCTCCCGCACAGTGCGGGCGATATTGAAGGCGCTGCCCCAGCCGGTATCGGCATCGACCAGTAGCGGCAGTGTCGAGGCGGCAGTAATGCGGCGAACGTCGATGAGAACCTCCTCAAGGGAGGTCATTCCGAGATCTGGCAGGCCGTAGGAGGCGTTGGCGACACCGGCACCTGAGAGGTAGATGGCCTTCGCTCCGCTGCGCTCTGCCATCATGGCGCTATAGGCGTTGATGGTTCCCAGCAACTGCAGCGGGTCGCTGCTGGCGACCGCTTGTCTCAGTCTGTTTCCGGGAGTCTGTTGTTCCGCTTCACTCTTCACCCATGTTCTCCTTTGAACTGTCACTAAAAGGGAATTGTTCGATATGTCGGCATGACATGCAAATATAATGCATTAGTAGTTCACCTATCACTCTTATCGATAATTTGCCTACGCCTGTGCATAACCGATAGTTCTCAGTGCCGAGGCAATCTCCTCCAGTATCCCCGGATCGTCAATGGTGGCAGGCAGATTGTACGGGGTGCCGTCGGCGATCTTTTTCATGGTCCCGCGCAGAATTTTTCCGGAGCGAGTTTTTGGCAGTCGCGCCACCACCACCACTTTTTTGAAGGCACAGACCGGGCCAATCCGCTCCCGAACGAGGGCAACCACCTCCTGTGCAATCTCGTCGAGATTGCGATCCACCCCAAACTTCACCACCATCAAGCCAACAGGGAGTTCCCCTTTGAGCGCATCTGCCGCCCCAATCACCGCACATTCGGCCACATCGGGATGAGCGGCGATCACCTCCTCAATAGCCCCGGTGGAGAGACGGTGCCCGGCGACATTAATAATGTCATCGATGCGACTCATTACCCAGATGTAGCCATCCTCATCGCGGTAACCGGCATCACCGCTGAGGTAATAGCCGGGATGGCGCGCGAGATAGGAGCTGACAAAACGGTCATCATCATTCCAGAGCGTCGGCAGACAGCCAGGCGGCATCGGCAGCTTGATCATAATGCTGCCAATCTCACCATCTTTAGCCGCCACGCCATTCTCATCCAGAACCTCTATGGCATACCCCGGAACCGCGCATGAAGGCGATCCGAGCTTGACCGGCAGCGGTTCAATGCCGAGGCAGTTGGCGGCAATCGCCCAAGCGGTTTCGGTCTGCCACCAGTGATCAATCACCGGAACCCGAAGTAGCGTTTTTGCCCATTGCAGGGTGTCGGGATCACAACGCTCCCCTGCGAGAAAAAGGGCACGAAATTTCGGGAGTGAATAGTGCTGCAGGTAGTTACCCTGGGGATCCTCTTTCTTGATGGCGCGAAATGCGGTGGGCGCGGTGAACATCACACTAACCTCGTGTTCAGCAATGACCCGCCAGAATGCGCCCGGATCGGGAGTGCCAACCGGTTTACCCTCATAGAGAATAGTGGTATTGCCGTTTAGCAACGGGGCGTAAACAATGTAGGAGTGACCGACCACCCAGCCGATATCCGATGCGGCCCAGTAGGTCTCACCGGGTTGAACACCGTAAACATGGCGCATACTCCAGAGCATGGCCACCGCATGGCCCCCATTGTCGCGGACCACCCCCTTGGGAAGCCCGGTCGTTCCCGAGGTGTAGAGAATATAGAGGGGATCGGTGGCGGCGATGGGAACGCAATCAGCATCAGAGGCACCCTCGCATAGTGTCACCCAGTCAAAATCCCGTCCTGGAATCAGCGCTGCCTGATGCTGGGGACGCTGGTAGATAACCGTGTGTTGCGGCTCGAAGCTTGCAATCTCGAGCGCCCGGTCGAGCAGAGGTTTGTACTCGATCACCCGTGCCACCTCAATCCCGCAGGAGGCAGTCAGCACTACCCTGGGTTGAGCATCATCAATGCGGGTGGCAAGCTCGTTGGCGGCAAAGCCTCCGAAGACCACCGAGTGGACGGCACCAATTCTGGCACAGGCGAGCATCGCCATCACCGCCTCGGGGATCATCGGCATGTAGATAAGCACCCGTTCCCCTTTCTCCACACCCAGCGATCTCAGAACACCCGCCAGGCGGGCAACTTCGCTCTGAAGCTGTCGGTAACTGTAGCGACGTTGCTGATTGGTCACCGGGCTATCATAGATCAGCGCCGTCTGTTCGCCCCTGCCCCGCTCGACATGGCGATCGACGGCGTTGTAGCAGGTGTTGAGAACGCCACCGCTGAACCAACGAAAAAAAGGTGGGTTGGTATCATCGAGAACCTTTTGCCAAGGCTCTATCCAGTCAATCTCTGCAGCTGCGTTTCCCCAGAAACCCTCCGGATCTTCTATCGACTGCCGGTATGTTTCCTGATAATTCATACTATCCCCCCAGATATTGTCATTCATAATGTGTGTGAACATAAGCGGCTAAAACTCCCCAACCGCCCTCGGGACTTTCGCGCGCGGGCACCGTTTATGAATAGAAGCGGGTAAAGTTCTCCGGATCTTCCCTCGCGGTGCGGTAACGGTTAATTGCAGCACTCTCATCGGCATAGCCAAGGGCCATCCCCGCCAGCAGAAGGGAACTTTCGGGGTAGCCGAGCCTGCGTCTGACCAGATCCGGATACTCCCCAAGCGCGGCCTGTGGACAGGTGGCCAGACCTAACGCCTCTGCCGCCAGCATTATCGACTGCAAAAACATCCCGTAATCGAGATAAGATCCGGTCTCCATCACCCTCTCCATGAAGAAAAAGAGAATAACCGGCGCATCAAAGGCGCGATAATTGGCGGCCCACTGGTCGCGTTGGCGCTGCTTATCCTCACGGCTGATCTGCAGCGTCTCGTACAACAGTAAACCACAGGCACGACGCCGACTTTTAAACGGTTCATTCCATTGCAGGGGATAATACTGGTAATCCATTCTCCCCGGGATCCCCTCCCGAAATGCGTTCTCCCTCGCCTGTGTCAATTCCTTGCGAGTCTCACCGCGAACTACCGCCACTTGCCACGGCTGGGTATTGGTGCCGGAGGGGGCGTGTCGGGCAAGATTGAGGATCTCCTGAATCAATTGTGGATCCACATCACGCTCAAGAAAAGCGCGAGTCGATTTTCTTGCAAGCAAGGCGTCACTGACCTTCATTATGCACCTCCTTTGAAGGAACGATCATGGAGCGAGTCGAGCCACCCCCGGTGGCGCTTCGCGTACTTTCACAGCAATACAGTCATATGGTTGCCTGACTCGGGATCGCGGGATTCAGCCAATGCCAGATCAGGAAGCTCGGACGTGGTAACCAGCCCTAGTTCCAGGGCACCATATCATTATGTCAAGCCTCAGGGTACCCATCCGATAATAGCATCAAGTTATTCCAAGGCGGAATCAAAATCAAAGTTCAGCATAGCTTCTACCAGTTTTTCAAATGCCCCCGCCTCAAATTACTGCGCCAAAACAGCACGGTTTTCGATAAGTATTGCCTCTGCATCACCATCACTATTGACAATCCCCGATACCAAGTTAAGCGATCTGCTTCGTCAATCCAGCGTAATGTACCGTCGGCATCCACACCACCCAAATCCTGCATTTTGCGGGTCAGGTTTTCACGCGATTCACCGGAGTGGATTTGCCATGCGTCCCACAAACCTTTGGCTACTTTGAAATGGCATTCCAGACGTAAAGATTGGGAAGCCTGCAAACGCTTTTCTTCCAATGTTGCTAAAAGCTGAAAGGTGTTATCGGGTGAGAGGCTTTCGATGATAAAGCGGGCTTCTTGTGTACCACCCTTGGCATCCTAGATTCTTGTCCACTCACCGATCAGGTAATCTGCCAAATCTTCAATAAACAGGTTCATACGTATTTCTCCAGAATTAGAACGGCTCTGTCAGCCTATGAGCTAGTTGTAGAAAGTAGTCTGTTGACCAGATATTCAGCACCTTAGCATCGGGTATGAACTTCATAACATCCTGCTTGGCATTCTCAAAATCCACCGACCTAATGCGTTGCTGCAACAATGCTTGTAGCTCAGCATGGGTCACGGCCTCTTGCTGAAGAGAGCCACTTTCATAAGCGCGTCTGGCAAAATGCGCCAGATTGGGGGTAACGGCATGGCGAATATACCACTCAAAATCGAACCAATCGCGCCCTTTAACCCAGTTTTTCCATTGGCGGAACAGCAGTGCATGTAGCATCCCGGCAAACAGGTCGGGCAAGGAATAGCACTTGACGTAAAAGGAAAATGGTTGGAGCAACAGCCTTTCTTCCGTCGCAAAGCCCAGTGGCGGTAGGATGTCTACCTCAAACTTGATTTTGACCTTGCGGGTGCTGCGAATATTCAGGCTGAACACTTGGGTGTTGTTTTTCAAAAAGCCAGATTCTAGCTGGCTGTCGGCAGTTGTCTGCTTGACCGCAATATCGACCTCCAGCCCCAGTGCCTTGAACTCGGCAATGACTGCTTTGAAATACGGTTGCAAAGAAAACCCGGCATCTGGCTGTAGCAATGAAAAATCTAGATCTTCAGAGAATCTCGGCAAGCCATAAAAAATCCGCAGGCAGGTGCCACCGTAAAAAGCCGCTTGTTCAAAGAAACCGGCGCGATTCAGTCCCGCGAGCGCAATTTCCTGCATGACTTCCCGCAGTGCTTGATCATGCTGCTCGGCAGTCGTCAGCGGGTAGTGGCTCAGCATTTGCTCCAACAAGCTCATTGCCATTGTTTGATAGCCTCGTGTAAATGCCCTAGCAGTTCTGTTTTATGCCCGGATTGTGAATAGGCTGCGATTATTTCCAGGTCAATCATGCCTGCTTCATCTGCATCAAACCTCAGATCATCCAGCAGGAAACGCTGCATGGATTTAACCGAATGCACCCGCAAGTTGCGGGTCAACACCAAACGGTCACACAAGGCTTTTGCAGGTATGGCGAGCAGGCAATAACCACCACCTTCCGCTGCTACTGACGCCATGCCAATCGGGTACAAAGGGTTGGGTAGGTGTTGGTAGGAAAAACGCCCTACACCCGTTTCTAATGTTTGGCTGCGCCGGGTGGTTACTGAGGTAACCTCCAGCACTTTTTCCGGGATCAAACCGTGATGCCATAGCGCATAGTCGAGGGACACACACGAAGGCCCATACAGCAGGTTGGCAACCAACAAGCGTTCCACTGGCTTGCCGGTCAATTCGGGGGATACCACATACAAACCGCGTTTTACGGGCAACAGCACACCTTCATCCAGCCAACGGGAAATCTTGTTATTGGGTGTCTTGTAGTCTTTGAGCGCCGACATCAAAGTCTGGTGCATGATGGGGATATTGCCGAAAGACTTAAGCTGTAACTCCGCATTGCGCATAGCATGACCGTTGAAAATGATTGATTAGTTTGATTTAATCACACTAAATATGCAAAATCAACGTGTTT
>JADGBN010000087.1 GCA_015231435.1 Gammaproteobacteria bacterium | reverse complement strand
AATAAAGGGGCGGTTAAGCGTCTCAGCACGACTGATTAAGTGCGTGACCGCGCCACCGGCACGCTGCAGTCGTTGTTGTAACAGCTCCTGCCGTGCCGCTTGCCGTGCCGCCTCCCACTCAGTCGCATCGATATGACCGCTGTTATCCTTATCAAAACGGCGCAGCAGCGTAGCCTGATCTGCCTTCCAGCTCGCCAGCAGGGTGCGTAACGCTTCGCGATCATCGACCATTTCGGCAGCGTTGCCCAGCGTCTGAAAACGCCCGATTAGGTAGAGATCGCTGTGGGGAAGAATCAGCTCCTGAGTGAAGCGGTACTGACTTTTTCCGATGAGTAGTGATAATAGTGAGGCCTCGCCTCTCCCCCCGCCATAACGGGAGTCATCCTGCCAGCGTCGTCGCTGGTTGGGAATCACCTCGGCACCATCGGGGTCAACAACAGATTCGCCGCTCTCATCATCGACGGCAAAGAGATGTTCGCTTACCCCGCGCTCGATGACCCGCCACTCATTTTTACCGCTGCGGTTACGCTCCTCAACCCGATAGCGATACCAGAGACACTTTTCATTAGTTAACGGCGAGGTGATCGGCTCACCATCAAGCAGCTTACCGCGTCCCTCGAGTTCGGCATAGCCCTGTGCTGCGGTAGCGATTTTGGCTGTCGGGGTATCGCTCATCATGCGGTAGTAGTGGTAACTGCGAAAGATCTGATAGAGCGAGAAGAGGGTTAATCCTGCCAATAACAGCAGCACCGCGCCATAGAGCAGCGGTTCACGCTGTAACAGATCGATGAATTGGGCAATTGCTGAAGAGATCATCGGTCGTAAACGCAGGCTTAAGCGGTGATATCGATAATCGCAGTGAGCGCAGATGTCGTTAGATAGTGGTGAAGATGCAGCTGCATCACCACCGCATCTTCACGTTGCTCCCCCGCTGGATAGTAGCCGGGGCGGTGTCCGATATCGCTAAAGCCTAAACGTTCGTAAAGATTAATCGCCCGCAGGTTAGAGCAGCGCACTTCGAGATAGAGTTCCGCCACCTGATGCTTCTGTAAATAGCGAATCATTCGTGCGATTAACCAGTGCCCCAGCCCCTGCTGCTGATAACAGGGTTTAAGGGCAATATTCAGCAGGTGCGCCTCATCCGCGACAAAGGTAAAGATGAGATACCCCGCCATGACGCCATTAATATCAAGACTCCAGCAGCGATAGCCGTGCGGCACGCCCTGAGTAATACAGTCGCTAAAAATCGCCTCACTCCAGCCATGCTGGTAGCAGAGTTGCTCAATGGCCCCTGCCGCTGCGGCATCAGTGGCGACCATCGGTCGCAACAACAGTCCGGCATGGGTGATCGACTCTCCCGGCGTTTTCATTGCAGTGATTTCGCCCGCAGTAGATCAATCCACGCTTCGCGCTTGGCAAGGGGGTTGGCAAGAAGATAATCGGGGGCGTGTGTCATCAGCAGCTGGCTCTGCGCGCCACTTTGCGCTAAGGGGTAGGGGTGACCGCGCTGTAGTGGTGCGCTCTCGGGCAGTAAGGCCATCGCCGCAGCCTCACCAAAGGCAATGATAATACGGGGTTTTACCAGAGCGATCTCCTCCTTGAGATAGTAGTCGGCACAGGGGGAGGGCGGGGCTCTCCCTGCAATAACGCATTTAACTGCGGCGCTAAGATAGATTTGCTCACGCAGCAGCCCCAGTGCGGTCAGCATGGCGCTAAAGAGATCCGCCGCCGCAGCGTTGAGGATCTCCCCTGCTTTAAGCGCTGGCAGGGTCGGCGCATGCGTGACAAAAAACCACGTCGCATGGTGATCGCCGCTGCCGCTTAAGGGTGGGAAGGTGGAATGCGCGGCATGGAGGTGACATCGCTGACAGGTGGGCAGGCTGGTTGTCAGATCTCTCCAGTCGGTAAAGGCTGGCGGTGTTGACAGTTCTGCGCTACCACGCGGTAACCACGTCGGGATACCGAGCAGTTTGAGGTAATGCAAACGCTCCACATCACTTAGGGTGACGGGAGCGGATGCGAGGCGCTGGTCAGACATCACCGCCCTGGGCTTTTAGGCGTGAAATGGAACTCTGGATCTTGTTCAGGCCGTTCAGATAGGCTTTGGCTGAGGCGATGACAATATCGGTGTCCGCCCCTTGGCCATTAACAATCCGCCCATCCTTCTGCAGCCGTACGGTCACCTCCCCCTGAGAGTCGGTGCCGCTGGTGATGTTGTTGACCGAGTAGAGCAACAGCTGACTGCCACTGTTAATAATCGAGTCTATCGCCCGCAGTGCTGCATCGACCGGGCCACTGCCAGCGGCGGCACCGCGACGCTCATCACTATCCACCAGCAGTACCACTTCGGCGTGTGGCACCTCACCACTTTCAGAGCAGACCTTCAGGTGCAGCAGCTTCATCGACTCCTCAATCCGCCCTTCGCTACTAACACTGGTCACCAGCGCCTGCAGATCATCGTCAAAGACCTCATGTTTTTTATCGGCCAGATCCTTAAAGCGGCTAAAAGCTTCGTTTAACGCCTCATCGGTGGCCAATTCAATGCCCAACTCATGCAGCCGACTCTTAAAGGCGTTGCGACCGGAGTGTTTACCCAGCACCATGCGGTTATTGCTCCAGCCGACATCTTCGGCACGCATAATCTCATAGGTTTCGCGATGCTTTAGCACCCCGTCCTGATGAATGCCCGACTCATGGGCAAAGGCGTTGGCACCGACAATCGCCTTGTTCGGCTGCACCGGGAAGCCGGTAATGCCTGAAACCAGACGCGAAGTGGGGACAATTTGCGTTGTATCGATATCCGTGTAACAGTCAAAAAAGTCACGCCGGGTACGCACCGCCATCACCACCTCCTCTAACGAGGCGTTACCGGCACGCTCACCGAGGCCATTTATCGTGCACTCCACCTGTCGCGCACCGTTGCAGACTGCAGAGAGGGAGTTGGCCACTGCTAACCCCAAATCGTTATGGCAATGTACCGAGAAGATCACCCTGTCGGCGTGATCAATGCGTTCGCGCAGCTTGGCGATGGTCTCACCAAACTGGTTTGGCAGGTTATAGCCCACGGTGTCGGGAACGTTTAAGGTGGTCGCCCCAGCGGCAATCACTGCGGTAAAGATGCGTACCAAAAAGTCGATATCGGAGCGTCCCGCATCTTCGGCAGAGAACTCGACATCATCGGTAAACTGGCGCGCCCGCTTGACCGCCATCACTGCCTGGGCGATGACCGCATCAGGCTCCATACGCAGCTTGCGCTCCATATGAATGGGTGAGGTGGCAATAAAGGTGTGAATTCGTGGACGTGCCGCTGCTTTTAACGCTTCGCCGGCACGGTCAATATCCTTCTCCAGTGCCCGAGCTAAACCGCAGACGGTTGACTCGCGCACCGCCGCCGCGACCGCCGCGACCGACTCAAAATCACCCGGGGAGGCGATAGGAAAGCCCGCTTCAATCACATCAACCCGCATCCGCTCCAGTGCTTTGGCAATACGCACCTTCTCGTCACGGGTCATCGACGCCCCCGGGCTCTGTTCACCATCGCGCAGCGTGGTATCAAAAATGATTAACTTATCTTTTCCTGCATTTTCGTTTAATGGGTCCATCATGCTCTCCTCTGTTCAGGGTGCTGTGCCATACAAAGATCAACACCCCTGTGTGGGGACAAAATATATCAGATTAGGGTGCCCGCTGTGGGCCGGATGAGAAATATGGCTGCCCTAAGGCAGAAGTCGAAGAGAGCGCAGCACACCGCAGAGCGATCTCTGGCGGGCGCTGAAGGTCATGCTATTAGTGTAAAAGGGGCTGCACATGGGTAAAACTATAGATCAGCTTGCGCGCTAAGTTCAACATCTTTTGTTAGCGCAACGAAAAAGAGTTGCGCCAGCCGCCGCTTTTCACCCTCTCACTGCTGCGAGAGGGTGATGTTGCCGCTATATACCCGTCATCCTTGAAAATGCTGGTTCGTTGGCTTCAGTCGCTCACCCCAATCACTTAGGTTTACTAAGCTCATGGGGATTCGCGACTTTGCCGCCTTCCATCATTTCCAATGATTTTGGGTATAGCGTCACCTGACCGCGTTCGCAGGTGATGCTTTTTGCAAAAGCAACCCCCTCGGGAAAGGCCTGGGCAATAATCCAGATTTGTGACAGTGACTGACTAAGCAGGGGCAGAACCTCCAGTGCTTGCACGGTGCGCTGCGCATCGAAGAAGGCAAAGGGCTCATCAAGAAAGAGGAACTGACGGCCACGATTGAGACGGATAACCAGCGTCTGTGCCAGTGCAACACGCAGCGCCAACATGATCTGCCGTTGGGTGCCACTGGAGACCTCGTCAAGGGTCATAAAAGCGCGCTTCTCGCTGGAGAAGATCTCGACACTCAGCGCCTCGTCATCTATTTGTAAATGTTCATAACGTCCCTGGGTGAAACTGGGCAGCGTTAAACTGACGAGTTCACGAATGGTACGGTTAAAACGGTGTGATAGATGTGCCGTCGCCCCCTGTAACAGCTCATTGCCAAGCTGGCGGAGTTCGATACGTTGCTGGAGTTCGTCACAACTATTTTGCAGGTTATTGAGCAGCGTCTGCAACTCGGTCGCTGCGGTGGCGCGTAACCCTTCGTTTTCAATAGCAGCCTGCAGCTGTTGTTGCTGTTGGCGCAGTGCGTTTTGGGTTGCGACAAAAGCGTCATGCAGCGGCGCCACCAGTTGGTTAACTTCGGTAGCGTGGGCATGCATCTCACTGACGCGCTCGACGAGACGCTGCAACTGCTGCTGTTCCACCTCATCAAGCGCCTTCGCATCCAGCCGATCTTCGGCAATGGCCTGTGACAGCTGTTGTGCCAGTGGATCACCCTTACTCATTAACGCTTTGCGGCGTGTGCCCGCGCCGAGCAGGCGTGTTAGGAAAATAAGATAGAAAAAACCTGACACGGCGGCGGCGATCAGCAGCCCCTGTAAAAGTTGTGGCGGGGTTACCTGCGGTAGCAGTTGTGCCGCTAGCGCCGAGGCTTTTTGTGCAATAGGGTGCTCCGGTAGGCGGGTTAATACGCCCCAGAGTCCGCCTGCGGCGAGGGCGACAGTCATAAAGAGAAAGGTAAAAAAGCGTGAGCCGGATATTTTGCTGCGGGTTGCGAGAAGTGTTTTGTGATGGGTGCAATAGGTCTCCACGACATCAACAAGCTGCTCCTGTTGCTGTTGTTGCTGTTGCTGGCGGCTGTTTACCTGTTCGAGTTCTGCCTGCAGGTTGCCTAAATGCTCTGGTTGTAGCGCGATCTCACGCAGCTTCTCCTGATACTCACCAATATGTTGCCGGTTCTCCTGCAGCAGCGCCTCTGCTTCGTTGATCTCTTGGAGAAAGTCGTCAGCAACCAGCTCCATTGAGGCGATACCTGCCATATTTTTCACCACACTGCTGTGCGGATGGGGCGAGGTGATCTCCCGTTGCGCTAAATAGAAGGTCTCTAAAAACTCATCGACATTAAAACCAAGCATCCCCTGAAGTTCGTTATAAACGGCGGTGACGCCACGGGCAAAGGGGTTTTCGCTGTCGCCGACGACTCCCAAACGCGCACTGTGGTTGCCGTTGTGGTCAAGATAGCGGCTAAGCTCGTAATGTTTACTGTCGCCATCCTTTAGTTTGAAGGTGACGACGACCGAACACTCGCTCTCACCCCAGAAAATAATTTTGCTAAGCTCACTCTCGTCTAAGGAGTAGGTGCGGCCAAACAGGGCAAAGCAGATGGTCTCGCCAACGGTGCTTTTTCCCGACTCATTTTCACCGCTAATGGCGATAATGCCGCGCTCAGGAATATCGTCCAGATCTAGGGTGCGATACTTCAGCACATTAACCGCATGCAGACTGGTAATAATCATGCCATTCCCTCCTCTTCCAAAATCTGGAGTTTACTTAGGACCAATGCCTGTGCCGCCTCAAGTTTTGCCGCATCAATACCCGCATCAGCATTACGCCGACGCTCTAGCTCCCCCTTGCAGAAGTTGAGAAACTCCTGTGAGCTACTACCCAGTGTGACAACCTCATCATGGTTCTGTGAGCGTTTTTCGTGCATCACTTTTCTCCTGTTCTGTGGACCAACACCACTACTCTATGACTATCGCCAATTATTATGCTTGCGCTCTATCAAGAGTCTAGCAGAATTGCTAGAGCGTCATAAAAATTTTCCGCAGGTTGATAAAGAGATGCAGTGGTCTGACAGGGTACTCTTGGGAAAAAGGCTGAAGTTTGTATTGGCGTAATAAATTTTTAACATCTACAATCAATCTGTCGGCCGCTTTTCACCGGCGCAATACTGCACGGCAAGATAGCAAAAAAATAATAGATGAAAAAAAGAGATCCTACTGCAAAAATCGAGGTAATGAATGACTCTGCCAAAGAGACTAGCGGGTGATTTTTGGGGCGGCCTTGCCGCGATGCTGGTTGCCCTCCCTTCGGCGATCGCCTTTGGCGTGACCATCTATGCACCGCTTGGCGGTATGGCGGCGGCACAGGGGGCGCTCGCCGGTATTTTGGGGGCGATGGCGCTGGGTCTGATTGCCGCCTCCCTCGGCGGGGCGCCACGCCTGATTAGCGCCCCCTGTGCACCGGCCGCAGCGGTATTGGCAGCTTTTGCGATTGAGGCGTTACGCCTAGGTCATGAGTCGCAAAGTATCGCTTTTATGTTAATTCTGCTCGGTCTGATGGCTGGGCTTCTGCAGATCGCTTTTGGTCTGTTACGTTTAGGCAATCTCATCGGATATATGCCCTACCCGGTGGTCAGCGGCTATCTCTCTGGTGTTGGACTGATTATTATCGGCAGTCAAATACCGAAACTTCTCGGGACAACAAAAGATCTCGGGCTTTGGCAAGCGGTGACAGCACCCTCATTATGGAATGTGCCGGGTGTAAGTGTTGGTATGATTACCGCTGTGGTGATGCTGCTGGCGCCGCGCTATGTTAAACGGGTGCCTGCGGCTATTCTCGGACTTCTGGCAGGCTTACTCAGCTATTTTGCCCTTGGGGCGATGGGCGTGGTGCCGCTGGTGACAGAGGCCAACCCAATGGTCATTGGGCCGCTGAACAGTGGCGGTGGCGGGAGTTTTCTTGAGGGGATGAGCGGTCGCTGGCAGGCGGCCGGCACCTTGGGGATTGAGACGATCACCCTGCTGATTTTTCCGGCACTCACCCTAGCGGGGCTACTCTCCATTGATACCCTAAAGACCTGTCTGGTACTCGACGCGATGACCCGCTCGCGGCACCGCTCCAATCGCGAGTTAATTGCTCAGGGGGTTGCCAATATCGGTTCAGCAGCCATTGGCGGTATTCCCGGCGCAGGAACCATGGGCGCGACGCTGGTCAACCTCTCCTCAGGTGCCGCGACACGTCTTTCAGGTGTTTTTGAGGGGGCCCTCGCCCTTATCGCCTTTCTGTTGCTGGGAACACTTATTGCCTGGGTACCGGTCGGGGCGCTGGCGGCAATTCTTATCGTGATTGGTATTCGCATGATCGACCGTAACAGCCTCCATTTTGTTAAGTCAAGGGCAACCATGCTCGACTTTGCGGTGATTCTTGCGGTCATTTTGACTGCCCTGTTTGTCGGTCTGATTCCAGCCTCGGGCATTGGCATTCTGCTCGCTATTCTGCTCTTTATTCGGGAGCAGATTGGCGGCGCCGTGGTGCGCCGTAAGCTGTTGTGTAACCAGCACTTTTCGAAGCGGGTACGGACGCAGGAGGAGATGCAGATTATTACCAGCAAGGGGGATTGTGCCGCGATATGCGAACTTCAGGGAAGCATCTTTTTTGGTACCACCAATCAGCTCTACGCCGCACTGGAGCCTGAACTTAAAACGCGGAACTATCTGATTCTTGACATGCGCCGTGTGCAGACCGTTGATGTCACCGCGGAGCATATGCTCGAGCAGGTGAAAGATATGCTCGCTGAACGTGGCGGTTATCTTATCTTTAGCCAACTTCCGCAACGACTCCCTTCCGGCAAAAATATCCGACGCTATCTTAACGAAACTGGCCTGCTTAAGAGTAGCGAGGCGGTGAAGGTTTTTGATGAGACGGATGAGGCGCAGGAGTGGGTTGAAGATCGAATTATTGCTGCGGCAAAGTTGGATCTCGTCGCCGAGACAACCCTTGACCTGCCCGATTTAGAGCTCTTTAAAAAGCGTAAAACCGAGACCCTTGCTGCCATGGAGCAGCACATGGTTAAGGTTAGTTATCAGGCGGGGGAGAAGATTTTTGCCCGAGGTGACAGCGGTGATGAGCTTTTCCTCATCCGCCGTGGTGCGGTTCGGATTATGTTACCGATTAACGACACCCTCAGTCACCATCTGGGTACTTTCGGACGTGGTGCCTTTTTTGGCGAAATGGCCTTTCTTGATGGTGCGCCCCGTTCAGCGGATGCAGTCGCTTTTACGGATACCGAACTCTACATTCTTTCGCGCGCCACCTTTAACAGCTTTACTGATCAACATAAAAAGGTGGCGTTGGGGCTAATGGAGGGGATCGCCAGTGTGCTTGCCAGTCGGCTGCGTTATACCAATGCCGAGTTGCGCGCCCTTGATGCCTGACCTGTAATAGCCCTACGAAGGGGGCAGCCCGATGTCGGCAAGCTGCGGGTTTTCTGCCCCTTTTTGCAAAAAACAGGCGTGGCTTCCCTTGAACTGGTGAAACTTAAGCCGATATTTACCCTCGCTTGCGTGTAGAATAGCGACTCTCTTACCAGTGGCCAGCGTGGCCGAGGTAACCATGACCCCCTCCAGCCAGCAACAGGCCCCAATTAATGCCAAAAAACGATCCACAGCAACCGATTACGCCGAGTCACTTTCCCCGTTCAGCCCCGCCAACCGTTAGCACACACGCAGCCCCAGTCGCAGCCCCTCCGCAAAACATTGATCTTGGCGATAATGCCTTTACCGCCCTGGGTTTAGGTGCGGAGATTGTACGGGCGGTGATCGCGCGCGGCTATACCGAGCCCACCCCGATTCAGCGTCAGGCGATACCGGTTATTCTTAAAGGGCAAGATCTGCTCGGCGGCGCACAAACCGGCACCGGAAAAACCGCAGGCTTTACCCTGCCTCTGCTGCAAATTCTCAACACCACCGAGCGGCGTGGCAAAACCAAACCGCGGGCGCTCATCTTAACCCCAACCCGCGAACTCGCGGCGCAGGTTGGTGAAAGTGTGGTGAGCTACGGTAGCCAGCTCTCACTGCGTTCAGCGATTATCTTTGGTGGCGTGAATATTAACCCGCAAATCGATAAGTTGAGCCGTGGTGTCGATATTGTGATTGCCACCCCTGGTCGTCTGCTGGACCATGTCGGTCAGCGTACCATCGACCTCAGCGGCATTGAGATTCTGGTGTTAGATGAAGCCGACAGAATGCTTGATATGGGCTTTATTCATGATATTCGCCGCGTCATCAAGCTGCTGCTCAACAAGCGGCAGAACCTGCTCTTCTCTGCCACCTACTCAACCGAGATTAAACAGCTTGCCGGGACACTGCTTGAAGATCCTGCCTTTGTTGAAGTGGCACGGCGCAATACCGCAGCCGAGACGGTGGCACAGGTGGTCCACCCCGTTGATAAGGGGCGTAAACGGGAGATGCTCTCTTACCTAATAGGCTCGCGCAACTGGCGTCAGGTGCTGGTCTTTACCCGTACCAAACATGGCGCCAATCGCCTCGCGCAGCAGCTGGAACAAGATGGCATTGGTGCCGCCGCGATTCATGGCAACAAAAGCCAGGGAGCACGCACCCGGGCGCTGCTTGATTTTAAGGCCGGTGAAGTGCGGGTGCTGGTGGCAACCGATATTGCCGCCCGTGGTCTCGACATCGATCAACTCCCCCATGTGGTTAACTATGAACTCCCCAATGTTCCCGAAGATTACGTTCACCGCATTGGCCGTACCGGTCGCGCTGGCCGTGAAGGGGAGGCAGCCTCTCTGGTCTGTGTCGATGAGCACCGCCTGCTAAAGGATATTGAAAAAGTGCTTAAGCGGTCACTGCCCCAAGAGATTATTGACGGTTTTGAGCCCGA
>JADGBN010000086.1 GCA_015231435.1 Gammaproteobacteria bacterium | reverse complement strand
ATATGGACTTAGAGCTTCAGGATCGTACCGCACGTTCACGTCATTCGCGTGCGCCGATGAATGGTCAAACCTGTATTGAGTGTCACAAAGGGATTGCCCACGAACTGCCTGATGAACCTGACGGGTTTGAAGCAACACCGGTTAAGGATGAACCTGCAGTAAATGAGGAGAAGGGAACCCCTGCCGGTAATAGTTAATGATCTGCTTGGTATCCCTGAGAGTCAGGATACCAAGCTATACCCGTCATCCTTGAAAATGCTGGTTCGTTGCACCAAAGGCAGGCTGCGCACGCTGCAGTCGCTCACCCCAATCACATAGCTTATCTATGCTCATGGGGATTCGCGACTTTGCCGCCTTCCATCATTTCCAATGATTTTGGGTATATCACCTACTACCAACTATGCTGGGCGCTGGCGAAGGTCTGCCAGCGCTGCGCAAACTCCGTAAGCAGCGCCGCAGCGCGATGACGCTGCCAACCGCTAACCATACCAATGAAATGATGCAACTCAGTTGCACTCTCACCCGAGCGCACCCTGTCGAGCACGCTGTCCATCACCGTCAGATCATTCAGCGATCCCAACAGCTCCTGCATCCCTTTACCGTGACGCAGAAACTTGTCGATTTTAGGAAAAATCGGCGCAAATGATTCGGCAGCGTAGCGCAATTTTTTAAACTCAATCCGCAACTGATGTAGCGCCTCGGCATCGTCATGGTCGACCCCCCCACCCACTTTTATCACCTTGGCGGTTCGTTTATCCAACAGCTGATACGCATAACGCTGTGCAGACTGTTTCAGACGTTTAACGATTTTAGGATTATCTCGCTGCTGCCATTGGTGAGTTGCGATCCAGAGCGGGAAGTCGTAGCGAAACTGACGATAACGCTCACCATCAAGCATTACATTCACCCGAGCATAAGCCTTGCTGCGGGATCGCTCGAGACGTTGCAGCAGCAGCTCTGCCCCGGGGTGACGTTGGCTGATTGCAACCTCCGGCAGGGTCTCGCCGATAAGCACGTCAAGATCACGCGCTTCGCCTAACTCCCCCGCTAAATCACGCATGGTATTTCGCCAGTAGAGCGATAGCTCACTGGGCATCACCTCACGAAAAAGAGTAAGAAGTGAGCGCATTCGTCTTAAGGCGACACGAAACTGATGTACACCGGAGGGATCATCGCAACTGCGCGCAAGCGCCTCCCAACTTAACAGATAGGCGATGTTAGACGCAAAAAGAGACTCGACCATTTCTGCAACACTCTGATTTTTTGATACTTTTGCCACTAATAGGGCTTTTCTGTCCATGATTCGTTTCCGCCGTTACGGGTGAGTAAAGTAGGCAGGCTCATGACCTGGCCGCCATTTAATATTGCAGCCAAGACTGGGCGACTGCTCGGTCAGGATCGCCTCCCCCGCTAACAGTTGGGAGATGGCGCGTTGCAAATCTTCGCCACTTGGCGCAATCGCATTATGCGGTCTGGCGGCATCAAACTGACCACGATAGACAAGAGTGTGCTCTGCAGAGAAAAGGTAAAAATCGGGCGTACAGGCTGCCTGATAGCGCTGCGCCACCGCTTGCGTGGCATCAAAAAGATAGGGGAAATCAAAGCCGTACTGCTGGGCAAAGGCGGCCATATTTTCGGGGGCATCAGCGGGATAGTTTTCAGCATCATTACTGTTAATCGCCACGAATGCCACTTCACTATTCGCTTTTGCGACCTCTGCCAGTTTAGCCGCAAGATGAATCACATAGGGGCAGTGGTTACAGATAAAGACCACCAACAACGGTTTACCGCTAAAATCGCTTAATGCGTAATGTTTGCCACTGGCGGGTTCAACCAGATTAAAGTCGGGTGCGGCGGTGCCCAGCGCCAGCATCGTTGAGGGTGTTCTTGCCATGATTAATTATCCTTGGCTTCAAGGGTAATGCCATCCAGTGAACTGCCAAGATTGCTGGCACCGCCCTCCTTATTAAGTTTAATCATCAGACGCACCTCGTTGGGGGAGTCAGCATTGCGCAGGGCGTCCTCAAGGGATATCTCCCCCTGTTTATAGAGTTCAAAGAGCGCCTGATCAAAGGTCTGCATCCCTATCTCCCGCCCTTTTTTCATCTGCTCTTTCAATAACGCCACTTCACCTTTATGAATCAGGTCGGAGATCATTGGTGTATTAATGAGGATCTCAATCGCCGCGCGGCGTCCTTTGCCATCAACAGTGGGCACCAACCGCTGAGCGATAACTGCTTTTAGATTAAGGGAGAGATCCATTAACAGCTGATTGCGCCGCTCTTCGGGGAAGAAGTTGATAATCCGATCCATCGCCTGGTTGGCATTATTTGCGTGCAGCGTCGCCAGTGCAAGGTGACCGGTTTCAGCAAAAGCGATGGCATGCTCCATGGTTTCGGGATGGCGGATCTCACCGATCAGAATCACATCTGGTGCCTGACGCAGGGTATTGACCAGTGCCTCATCGAAACTGTGGGTATCAATGCCAACCTCACGCTGGGTAATAATGCACCCCTTGTGTTCGTGTACATATTCGATAGGGTCTTCAATGGTGATGATATGACCACTGGTGTTGACGTTGCGAAAATCGATCATCGCCGCCAGCGAGGTCGATTTCCCCGAGCCAGTACCCCCCACGAAGAGAATAATGCCGCGCTTCTCCAACGAGAGATGACGCAACACATCCGGCAGATTTAGTTTTTCAAAGGAGGGCATCTGCGTCTCAATTTTCCGCAGAACCATGCCGGTATGGTAACGCTGCACAAAGGTATTAACACGAAAGCGGCCAATTCCTTCACGGGAGATGGCAAAGTTACACTCCTTTGTCTCTTCAAAGGATTTGCGCTGCTTCTCATCCATAATACTCAGGCAGATCTGGCGTGACTGATCCGGTGTTAGTGTCAACTTCGCCACCGGCGTCATCTTGCCATTAATTTTCATCGTCGGTGGCAGACCTGCCGTAATAAAGAGGTCAGAACCATTTTTCTGAACCATAATTTTTAACAGTGCATCAAAATCCATCGTTATACCTCCTAGAAACTATCTTTATTGGCAGCTTTGCTACGCGCGCCATCGAGTGAAATCAGCCCTTTTTGCAACAGCTCTTTCAGATTCTGGTCTAACGTCTGCATACCATGTTGTGAGCCTGTCTGAATCGCGGAGTACATTTGCGCTATCTTGTTCTCACGAATCAGGTTACGAATAGCGGGAATACCGACCATAATTTCATGAGCAGCAATCCGGCCACCGCCAATCTTCTTTAACAGGGTTTGTGAAATAACGGCCCGCAGCGACTCTGAGAGCATCGAGCGTACCATCTCTTTCTCGGCAGCGGGGAAAACATCGACAATACGGTCAATCGTCTTGGCGGCAGAGCTGGTATGCAGGGTGCCAAAAACCAGGTGACCGGTCTCCGCCGCCTCCAACGCAAGTTTAATCGTCTCAAGGTCGCGCATCTCACCGACGAGAATCACATCAGGATCTTCACGCAACGCTGCACGCAGGGCGTTACTAAAACTTTTGGTGTCGCGGTGCACCTCACGCTGGTTAACTAGACATTTTTTACTCTCGTGAACAAACTCTATCGGATCTTCAATGGTCAAAATATGGCTATATTCCGACTCGTTTTTATAGTTCACCATCGCCGCCAGGGTAGTTGACTTACCCGAACCGGTCGGTCCTGTCACCAGTACCAAGCCACGCGGCGTTTCCGAAAGCTTTTTGAAAATGGGGGGGCAACCCAGCTGTTCCAAAGAGAGGATTTTTGAGGGTATCGTACGAAACACCGCACCGGCACCACGATTTTGATTAAAGGCGTTGACACGAAAACGTGCCAGCCCTTTAATTTCAAAAGAGAAGTCAGCCTCCAGCGACTCTTCAAACTCCTTACGCTGCTTATCATTCATAATATCGTAAATGTGACCATGCACATCGCTATGCTGAAGCGGCGGAACATTTATCTTGCGAATATCGCCATCGACACGAATCAGTGGCGGCATTCCCGAAGAGAGATGCAGATCGGAGGCGCCCTCTTTGACACCAAAAGCGAGTAATTCAGTTATATCCATGACCTATCTCCTGTGGTTTAGGTTCTACCGTCGCAAAAGTGTGCCTGCCGCCGGTGTCAATTCAAGGGTAAAATACCCGCAGTCAAATGCAAAGCTAATCACCACACCAAAAATAACCGCGGGACCAGTGACATGATGAGTGCTAATCTTAATACAAATCTACGACAACTGCATGAACGTATCGTACATGCCCTTGCCAAAGCCGGGCGACCAGCCACCGCCACCACCCTGTTGGCAGTGAGCAAACATCAAGCTGCGCCAGCCGTTGCACACCTTGCCTCACTCGGTCAATCGGCCTTTGGCGAGAGCTATCTACAGGAGGCGCTGGTAAAAATAGCCGCGCTTAGCAACGTCACCGCAGCGGGCACTCCCCTGGAGTGGCACTTTATCGGCCCGTTACAGAGCAATAAATGCCGTGATATTGCCGCCCATTTCAGTTGGGTAGAGAGCGTTGACCGCCTGAAAGTGGCAGAGCGGTTAAATCAGCTTCGCCCGGCGCATCTTCCCCCGCTAAATATCCTGCTGCAGGTTAATATCAGCAAAGAGCAGCGTAAGTCTGGCTGCACCCCACAGTCGCTGCCTACCCTTGCTGCTGCGGTCGCCGCCCTGCCGCGACTGCAACTGCGGGGTTTAATGGCGATACCCGCAGCGACAGATGATCCACTCAAACAACGCCACGCCTTTAGAGAACTTGCCATAGCACAGCAGCAGCTAATCGACGCTGGTTATCCGCTAGATACCCTGTCAATGGGAATGTCCGATGATCTGGAAGCAGCTATTGCCGAGGGTTCCACCCAAGTGCGCGTGGGTACAGCGCTTTTTGGTGCAAGAGATTAAATCCGGCGATCGCCACAGACTAAATATTAACCAAACGCCCGCCATCAACCGGCAGAATATGCCCGCTGGTATAGTCGGCCTGCAGCAGTAAAAAGACGACGGCAGCGGCAATATCCTCTGGTGTTCCACTGCGCTGCAGAAAATTGCGTTTTAAGATCTCTTCCTGTTTGCTGCTCTCCATACCCTGCTCCGGCCAGAGAATCGCCCCCGGAGCGATACCATTCACCCGCACCTGCGGCCCCAACTCACGGGCAAGCGAGCGGGTTAGCATCGCCAGCCCCGCCTTGGCAATACAATAAACGGTATGCGCCTGCATCGGCCGCTCGGCATGAATATCGACCATATTGACCACCGCCCCGCCGCGTGCGGTCAACTCGGCGGCAAGTGCCTGGGTAAGAAAGAGCGGCGCCTTAAGATTACTACCCAGCAGATCATCCCAGTCTGCTTCGGTAATGCTCCCCAGCGGCGTGGGATAGAAGGTTGAGGCGTTATTCACCAGCATATCAAGGCGACCCCAGATCGCAATCATCGCCGTGGCAAGTTGCGGCAGCGCTTTAATCGCCAACAGATCCCCCTGAATGAGCGCTACCGAATTGGGACGTTGTAACTCAAGCTCAAGCTTTAGCTGCTCGGCCTCGCTTGCGGCGTGACGATAGTGGATAATGATCCGTAACCCTTCGCCATGCAGGCGTCGTGCAATCGCCGCGCCCAAACGTCGCGCCCCCCCGGTGATCACCACCACCCGCGCCTCTTCCCCTGCACTATTCGGATAATTTTTCCCTCTCACTGCCCATCCTCCTAAGTAACTACGGTAAAATTTTCAGTATGAAGCCGCAAACAAACACCACACTCCCGCCGCCGCCCGCTGCGGCGCTGCGACAATCTGAGCAACTACAACAACGTATTCGCCAAGCAGTCACTGCGGCAAAAGGCTTTCTCCCCTTTGATCGCTATATGGAGATGGCACTCTACACGCCTCACCTTGGATACTACAGCAGCCCCACCCATAAATTCGGTAAAGGCGGCGATTTTATCACCGCCCCCGAACTCTCCCCGCTCTTTGCCCTCACCCTTGCCGGACAGGTCGCAGAGATCCTTAACAGTATGGATGGCGGTGATCTACTGGAGTTTGGCGCCGGCAGTGGCGCCCTCGCGGCAGATCTGCTACAAGCCTTGGAGAGTCGCCAACAACTCCCCGACCACTACCTAATTATTGAGCTTAGCGGCGATTTACAACAGCGACAACAGCAGCGACTGCAGCAGCAGGTACCGCATCTTCTCCCCCGCGTAGAGTGGTTAAGCAGCCTGCCCGAGAGACCGTTTCAGGGAGTTATTCTCGCCAATGAGCTACTCGATGCAATGCCTGCCGAACGGTTTCAGGTGAGTGCCAGCGGCGTTGAGGAGTGCGGTGTTACTGTTAATCGCGAAGGAGAACTCCTCCTGACGCACCGTCCGCTAGCGGACAACACGCCGCTTGCCCGCTACCTGACACCCCTCTGCCAAGCCCTGCAGCTGTCGCCCGGCTACGCCTCGGAGTGTAATTTGCGTGCCCTTCACTGGATAGCCACCCTGCCATCCTTCTGCCAGCGCGCCATGGTGCTGCTTATCGACTACGGCTTTCCCCGCCATGAGTTTTACCACCCGCAGCGGCGCCAAGGCACCCTAATGTGCCACTACCAGATGTTTGCCCATAGCGATCCGCTGCGCTGGCCCGGGCTACAGGATATTACCACCCATGTTGATTTTACCGCGATTGCCGATGCCGCCCTCGCTGCCGGTATGCAGGTGCGCGGCTTTACCTCGCAGGGCGCCTTTCTGCTTGCCGCCGGGCTGATGCACCTTATGCAGCCAGACCGTACCGAACAGCAGCGTCTCAACGACCATAACGCCATCAAACGGCTGACCCTGCCCAGTGAAATGGGTGAACTCTTTAAAGTGATGGCACTGGCATACCATCACCCCTTCACCCCCTCGGGATTTTCCCAGCAAGATGATCGCCATCGACTGTAAACTTACTGACAACTCCATGTTATGCTTGTCAGCGCTGGCGAATATCGCCACACTATGACAACAACACTATTCACTGGAGGCGTTCATTATGGGGTTTATCAGAAATCTGTTTGCAATCATTGGTCTGCTGGCAATTCTTGCCGGTGGTTACCTCTATAATCAGGTACAGAGTGGCTTGGGGAAATTTGATCCTGACGCCCCGAAAGTTTACACCGAACTCTTCAACCTCATGATGCAAACTCACAATGCCGCCGAAGCGACGGTATGGAAAGTAAAGGTTAATGACGGACTGACCGCCGAAGAGGTCGAGGAGACGATGAAAATCGTCGCTAACGAGCTTAATCTTGCCAATGTCGGCGAACTGCCCCTCTATCGCGATGTCTCGGCAAAAACGGGGGTTCCCTACCGTTTTGTGAAGTTCTACCTCTTCTGCGACTCGCTCATCGCCAAGCAGATGCTCGATTACAGTGACGCCTTCTCTGCCTATATGCCCTGCCGCATTAGTCTGGTCGAGAGCCCGACCGGTGAACTCTGGCTCTACACCCTGAATATGGACATGATGATCTACGGTGGTGAACCATTAGAGCCTGAGCTAAAAGCAGCTGCGCTTGAGGTAAAAGTGAAGATGCTGGAGGTAATGAACCGCGCCGCCAAAGGTGAGTTCTAGGTCAGTTCGGCAGATTGCCAAACATGGATGATCCCCTGATAACAGCCTGCCGCCACCTCGCGGCAACGCTGCAGGGGATCGACCACGCCTGTTATCAAAACTTTCAGCAAGACCCCCTAGCACCAATCTTCAGCGCCAATCCCCACGCCCAAAGCAACGCTAAAGTTGCTATTTTCGGACGCGATCCGGGCAGTGAAGAGGTGCGCCTGCAACGCCCTTTTGTCGGTGCCGCAGGGATTAAACTACGCAGCACCCTCTATCACCACCAGCAACAGAGACCGCACCAGCACTTTAGCGAACTGCTGACTCTTGACGCCGACTACTTCTGGATAAATACCGTCCCCTACAAGCCGCTGGGCAACAAGGCGTGGTCGATGGCGGTTAAAAAACAGTTTCAACCGCTGGTGATCACTCTGCTGCTGCAACGTTGGCAGGGCAACCAGGTTATCACCCTTGGGCGTGAAGCCTTCTTCTGGTTTACCATCAATCAATCCGCCGCTAGCAAAACGCAACTCACCGCCTTCTGGCAACGCGAAGATCGTTTTAGCCGCAGTGTGACTATAACGCTGGAGGGTGGCAAAGGGGGGCAACGCACGGTGACACTCTACCCCCTGCCCCACCCCTCACCACTCAATGCAAAGTGGTATAAACGCTTTCCTGAACTACTAACCGCCCGCCTGCAGCAACTAAACCCAAACAACTTGGAAATAGAGGTAAAAGGCAAAGGCGCGAAACCCCATGAGCTTAATAAGTAAACCTAAAGCAGCAACCCTACGGTTTCAAGCCGTTTAGGGATACTCCTAGCTTCCCAACATTTCAAGAAGATCGCCACGTCTAAAGGTGGCAGAGAGTTGTTGAAGTGAGATAACTCTATCTCCGTAACAATCTTTCAGTGCATCGGTCACATCTTTCAAAGCGCTCGTGTAATATCCCGCTTGATTATCTACAAATTTTTTAAATATTTCTTGAAAATCACGATGCGAGACATCCGTCAGCGAAACACCCATGTCGTCCAGAAGCTTTCGGCCAATCAGCATAGAAATATAATGCGATGCATAAGGCATATAATCTGGTGGTGTCGAAGATGTCGGCCGTTTCCTCTCATTTTCAACTACCCGGAATATCAGTACGGCAAGGAGCGCTTGCGCCGCATTCAACTCCTTAAAAATATCTTCATACAACTTACCAAAGTGATCTTTACGACGAAATTTTGCTTGATGAGGGCGTTTCCTCCAAATTGCCAGAACCGATTCCGCAACAATGGAACTGGTAATGATATTAGAGCCCCCGCCGCCCTCCTCACGCTGTCGTTTGTAGGTGTAACCTAGATCAGTAATGCCTATTTCAAGTTGTTTTTGGATCTCGTCATTAGACCGTAGATCCCGCAGATCTACGGGATTCTGGCTATTGGTCGCATAGGTGATATCCTGGACGAAATCCTTATCTGTTTCCGCAAGCTGATAAACGCGAACCATGACATAGGCTGATTCGCCGACTATGCCGGGCAGAACTCCACTCAACGTTTCCTGAATCGTTTTGCAAGTCTGACCGCCATTGATGACCTGCATATTCTTGAGTTGCACTTTGTAGTCTGATTTCTGAAAGGCATTGTAATCAAACTTATCACAGACGACGGTGATGCCGTTGTTATAGAAGTAAAATTTATCCGACCGTTGTGGGTCACATAGCGTTTCATGAATGGCTGTATTGACGCGATTGGTGTGCAGACCGAGGTACCGGCGAATATTTCGCTCCAGAAGCTTGTCGCCATGATCATTAAACAATCTATAAATTTCTTGCACTGAAACACGTCCGACCAATACGCGCATGTAGTTCATGTCCTCGACCATTGCTTGGCCACTCAAGGTCAATGTGGTATCAACCTTTTTGCTTCTTTGCAGGATGTTGACTATGGAATCATGATTGAAATGGACGAAGTCAACCTTGTCGCCGTAATCCTTTTTCGCCTCATCTATCCAATTGTCAGCCTGCTCCGTCCATTGCGCGCCGTTGTTGCACAAAATAACACGCACATTGGGAAGGTAGGCGTCACGGATAAGAGAACGGATTTCCTCAATTTTTGGCGCTATTTTTTCATTCAGCGCGACTTTTCGGTATGGATCAAACAGCACTTGAACGGTATCAACAGCTTTCTGGACGCCGTTTTCTGGAAAATTTGCATCGCCATTCAGATCCTTCACCTTGTATTTGCCTTGGAAAATCGTGACCAAAAACTCCCCATCCTCCACTTCGCCAACATGGAGCCCATCAACGCCAGCATCATTACCGCCTTCGGTAATCAATTCAGCAGCCTCCTCCAAGGAAATTTCAAGGCAAGTTGAGATGCACAGCAGCACAAATGCTGCTGACTTTTTCCTGTTAAGATCATTGCCATTTGGCAGCCAATCGGGATGATCCTCAACAATACCGGTAACCCTCTGATCAATAATACTGGCGTTGATATTCATGTTTTATCTCTAAATCCCTATTCATTCAAAGTCTATACCCAAACTACTTGGAAATGCAGGTAGGCGGCAAAGTTGCGAATCCCCATGAGCATAGATTAACTATGTGATTGGGGTGGGCGACTGCAGCGTGCGCAGCTTGGCCTTTGGTGCAACGACCCTGCAGTTTCAAGTGGAAAGGGTATAACAAGGGTGGCCGGTAAT
>JADGBN010000085.1 GCA_015231435.1 Gammaproteobacteria bacterium | reverse complement strand
GCAGTTAATTTTGTCCTTAACCAGCAAGTAAGTTTCGTGGGTGATTAAGATCTGGTCAGGTTGGGCGTGCTGTTCAAGACGGCTGGCGAGATTCACATAGCTGCCGATAATGGTGTAGTCCATCCGCTCTTCACTGCCAAAATTGCCGACGGTACAATAACCGCTGGCAATTCCCATTCTGACCTTAAATGGCTGCGCGAAGCCCATCTCTTGTTCCCAAATCTTTTGTAGTTCATTTAGCCGCCTGCGCATCGCAAGTGCCATGGAGACACAGCTTAGGCTGTCATTTTTCTCTCCCTTGCTTTCAGGATCGCCAAAAAAAATCATTATCGCATCACCAATGAACTTATCGATGGTGCCACCATATTCGAGTGCGATTTTTGACATCTCATTTAGATAGCTGTTGAGCAGTTGTGTCAGCTCTTCAGACTCCATGGTCTCTGTCGTGTGGGTAAAACCGACAATATCTGAAAAAAACACGGTGAGACGTTTACGTTGGGAGTGAATAAGTACCGCCTGCTCTCCCGAAAATATTGAACGGTAGAGCTGTGGTGAAAGATATTTTGCCAGCTTTCCTGAGACGATCTCTAACTCGCGGTTGCGGGTGGTGAGTGATCTCATGGATGTCGAAAGATTTGCCGCGACGATGTTAATATGGTGAATTATCCAGTCGAGCTCATCGCGTCTCTTCTCTGGCGGCAGCTGTGAACTGATGGCCAAATCACCATTGGCAATGCGCATCAGGTTCTGACCAATCACGGTAATTTTCCCGCCGAGTCGGCGAATCATCCAATAGACCAGCGCGATAACCACGAACAGCATCGTCAGGGTTACGATGATATTCAGCATGGTCTGTCGTCTGTTGTCAGCTGCGGTGCGCTGCTGAATCTCTTTCATGATGTTTGATTCATCTTCCATAGCCGCTTGCGTGTGACGTGTCAGGGTGGTTAATAGTTCGCTAATCTTATCCTTAAATTGTGAGATCTCCTGATCGAGGCGCACGAGTTCATTAAATGCCGTTTCATAGCCACTAATCGCTTTGCCGAGTTGCATTTTTTCCGTATCGTCAATCGCCGCCTCGGTGACCCGTTGCTGTAACTTACTCAGGGTGTCGAACAGCCCAGAGATATGGTGTTGTTGATGCCCCAGCTCTCGATACTCCATCTCATAATAGAGCAGCGTTCTGAAGAGGATGGAGAAGTCACTAATGGTATGTTCTAAAAGCGTTTTTAGTAGCAGGTCGCCTTTACTCTCAAGGGCTTGATGATAGGGTTTGGGTTCACTTAATTGACTGTACTTGTCGAGCTCCAGTTGATAGGCCTGTAGTTGTGACTCTAACAGTTGTGTCAGTGGCGGATTTAGTGCAGATTTTTGTAACAGCGCTTTAAACAGATCGATCTCTTGCTGCAACCGCTCCCGGTAGCCAGCACCATAGAGAAAATACTCATACTCCATCCAGCGTAAACGGTAGATTTGCGTCGAGAGAATTTGGGTGTCGTAGAGTCCCAAACGGTCACGTAGTCCGCTATAGGCGTGTTCCCGTAACTTCAGACCAATCCCGGAGTCACGGGTAAACCCCCGCGCCTCCCAGATCTCCAGAGAGTGATTAAAGAGGGTTTTGTACTGGTTGATATAGCCGTTAATCTGTTGCAGATTCTCAATAGTGTTGCCCTGAACAGGATGACGCTGACGCGCACTCTGCTGCGGCGTAGTCTCGGCAATATCCAGCGCCTCTGTTAGTGCGATTGCCTTGTCGAGATTAAGTAGCACCATTTGGGCATTTTCGGCTGTCTGTTCAGCGTAAAATCCCTTCTCCGCCTGTCGCGCTAGGGCGATCAGCATATCAATCTCATTTAGCCGGTTTTTGTCCTTCTCCTCCTGCATCAGATTGTCATAATTGGTGAAGACCACCTGATTGCTGTAATAGAAGGAGACGAGAACACCAATAGAGATAAAGATCAGGAGTCCGACCGTCGCAATTAACTGTCCAACAAACAGATTTAATCCTGATTTCATTCGCTGTTTTCTCTTCGCTTTCGTAGGATGGCGTTCATCTTAGCAGCCTTGGATGCGAAGGTGGAGTCTCTCATCGTATAAAGCTGGTTTACGTTGTCGCTGCCAGAACCTTTAGCGTACCAGCCAATAGGGTACCCCCTGCGCCTGAAGAAAGGCTTTTGCCGCAGCCCCTTGCAGGGATGCCATGGTGGAGAGCATTCCTGCTTCCAGGGCGGTGGCTGCGGCTACCGTGATACTGCGGGGGGCGTTACGGATTGGCCAGCCGGTTTGTGGATTGAGAATATGACCGTAGCGTTCGCCATGACTTTTAATGTGGCGGTAGGTATCACCGCTGGTGGCGAGGGCACCGTGACTGATGGTGACGTTAAGGTGCGCCTCTGCGGTCAGGCGGTTCTGGTGATGGTCAGGATTTTCAAGGGCAATTTGCCAGCGTTGCCCATGCTGACGCGGCCCGGTGACCGCCAGATCGCCCCCAAGGTTGACCAGAGCGGCAGCGGTGGTCATGTTTTTTATGAGCGCAATGGCGCGATCAACGGCGTACTCTTTGCCGATGCCGCCAAGGTCAATCTCCATTTTTGGCTGAAGGGTTAGATGCGGGTTTTGCCATCTAATACGTTGCCAGCCGATGTGCGGCAGCAAGGCGGTAACCTCGGCGCTGTCAGGGAGTGTGGCAGCGTCGGTAAATTTCCATAAGTAGCGTAGCGGCCCGGTGGTGATATCGAATTTACCCTCACTTAGTTGATAGCAGGTGGCGGCATAATCGAGCAGTGCGGCGGTTTCACTATCGACGCTCATCGGGGATCCGGCAGTGCGGTTAATCGTGCTGGTGACGCTCTGCTGGCGATAGCGGCTATATTTCTCCTCAATGCGCCGCACCTCGGCAATTGCCTCTGCCGCTATTGCAGCGGCAGTCGTTCTGTCACCCTCCAACAGCACTTCGCAGGGGCTTGCCATGGCGTTAAAGGGGAAGCGCCAGAGTCCAGCTGTCGCCGTGGTGACGTCCATTAATAACGTAGGGAGTAACCGAACTGGATAATCGTCGCCTCCAGATCGGGGTGAAGGTTATAGTTGCGTTCGCTGCCGATGGCGCTGGCGGGGGATGCGTCACCCGTTTGCAGCATCTGTTCAAGACGGACGCTAAATTTACCATTGAGTGACTCCCCGAGCGGCATGCCGAATTTCAGGCCAATTGTGCGGCTCTTTATTTTTGCCAGACGCAGATCGGCACTCACTTCATTGACACTTAAATCGCTCGGCAGGCTATGGCGATAGAAATCAGCAGCCGATTGCTGGTAGAGGCGCAGTTGCGGTTGCAGATAGGCGTCATTTCCGAGTTCATAACGGTATTTAATTTCGGCGGTGTGGGCGTTGACGCCCCAGGCATCGCGATAGTAGCGGTAGGAGAGGCGCACCACATCCTCCTGAAGATGATGAATCCACTGACCAAAGAGGGCGTGGCTGTTACGGTTATCAGGACGGCTTTCATAAAAGTATCCCAGAGTATCGCCGCTCTTTGGATCAATTTCGCTAATGATCTTGTAAGGGTCATTCAGGTAACCCTGCTGTCGCGTGTAACTGTAGTTAAGTTGAACAAGGGTACGGGGGGAGAGCACCTGGGTGATACCAAAGAGCAGATCGAAGCTCTCTTTCCCCTCACCGTTAAAGAGGTTGTAGGTTGAACTCTCTTCGCTAACGGTGTCGGGTGTTGCAGCGCTGCCAACGCTGGCAGAGTTTACCCGACTGAGCGGAACAGGGGTTGCGCCTGCGGCATCGACAAAGGCGAAGGTGGCTCCAGCGGCAAGGGTAAAGGTGGTGAGGCGGTTCTCCAGATCGATTAACAGCGTATCGGTAAAACCTAAAGCGCTGTAATCACTTTCAGCGGAGAAGTTGCCGCCAATGCTGTTTTTAAGCAGTGGTGCAACGCCATGGGTATAACCGCCGGCAACAGAGAGGCTTTGATCACGAAAACTGTTGGCTGGCAGTTCGCCGGGATTCACTTGGTGCAGGCTCTTTCCTGACGGGCTGGTAAAGGTCTGCAGCTGATTGGTTGTGGTGGCGCCATTGGGCGAGGCGCCCGTCATACTGTCAACAACCAGCGACAGGTTGAGCTGATCGCCATTATTGAGGTCGCGCCGTCCCATGAGCAGCGGTTCGACCACCGAGACGCGATCGTTTTCGCTGTAGTAGAGCAGTGCCGAGTCGAGCTGCCACTCGTTAGCGCTACTCTGGCCGCTGGCAAGCAGGCTACAGGTTGCCAGCGTCAGCGCTTCGCGCAGCGAGCGAAAGTGGCTGGTGGTTGTTTCTAGTTGCATCCGCAGCCACCTCCACCCACACCTTCGCCACCGGAGGCGGCCTCTTTACTAAAATAGAGGTGTTGATTTAGCAGCTGTTCGCTCGGATCAGCAATAAGTTGCATCGACTCTTTGGCGAGCAGATTGCGTTGCCACGGTTTGACCTCTTCAAGGGTACAGCCGCTGACCAGTAGTGCGAGGCTGGCGGTGATGGTAATGAGGGGGAGGGTGTGCATCGGGGTTACAAACTCCTGTAGGGTGGGTGGATGTCAGGAAGCAAAACGCTCACCCGCAGCCCCGGTGTGGGGTAATTGGTGTCGGGATTAGCCTCAAGGGTTAGTGTGGCATGATAACTATGGACAATATCTTCACAAATAGCGAGGCCAAGGCCGCTGCCGGTCGTGTTCAGACTATTATCCTCATCAAGACGTTGGCCACGTTGCATAAGTGCCTGACGTCGCTGCGGGGCGATTCCCGGGCCGTGGTCACTGATATTAAGTCGCCATCCTGACGCTTCACGACACAGGGCAAGGGTGATCTCCCCCCCGGCATAGCGGCAGGCGTTATCCAGCAGATTACCAAAGAGTTCAATCATGTCATCGCGATCTTGCAGTAAAACGGCGTTTTCTGGGAACTGGGTAATGATCTGGCAGTGAGGGTATAGCTGTTCGAGAACGCTACAGAGCGGCGGCAGATCGAGCGCCAAATGGGTGTGACGACCGGGGGAGGAGGCGCCGACGATGCGCGCCCGTTTTAGCTCGCGCTCAATTTTGTAGCGCAGGGTTTGGATGATCTGCAGCTGCTCCTGTTGCGCGGCCTCGGGTAGCGTTTCACTGGCGAGTTGCAGCTGCTGTAACGGGCGCTTTAGATCGTGGGCAAGATTGCCAAGGGCGTTGCGTGAACGGCTGGTGCGCTGTTGTAGTTGGGTGATGAGATGCTCAATCTCGGCCATCAGAGGTTGCACCTCTTCCGGGAGTTCGGGGTGCTCCTGTTGCAGTGAACCCGTATGCATCGCCCGTATCATTTCGCGCAGGGGTTCAAGGCGGGCAAAGGTGCGTTGCAGCAGACGCTGTTGCAGTGCCAGCAGCAGAAACATGACCGTGATGACTAAAAGAATCGCATAGAGGCGATAGCTGTTCTGCAGCTGCCGCAGGTCGCTAATATCCTCGGCAATCCACAGGGTCAGGTTCTCACCCTGTTGCTTGAATCCCTGAGTTAGGGTGAGCCAGCGCTGCCCCGCTGCTCCCGACTGCAGTGACATCCGCTGCTCACCTGGTGCCAGCGGTGTGATTTGCGGATTAAAGTCCCATAAGGAGCGGCTGCGCAGCGCCTGTTGGCTGCTGTGTACCAGATAGTAGTGACCGGAGTTAACCCGTTGATAGAAGGTGGCAAGCTGTTGCGTCGGCAGTTGCCAGCGATCATTCTCCCGCTTCAGATGCGTTAGCAGACTCTCGGCATCATTGCTCAGGCGCTTGAGAATATAGTGATGAGTAAGCTCTTTTACTGCAAAATCAACCAGTAGCAGCATCCCCCCCATGACCAGCAACAGCGTCCAGAAGAGGTGATGGCGAAGTTGTTGTTGGAGTGAACGCATGGTTAATCTGAACCCTTGTCAGTGCGCAGGGTGTAACCCTGACCACGGCGGGTCTCAATAAACTCCTTGCCAAAAAGGTGGCGCAGGCGGTTGATATAGACCTCGATAATATTGCTATCTTTGAGCTGATCATCTTCATAGATCTGTTCGCTAAGTGCCGTTTTACTGTGGATGTGCTGTGGCTTTAACAGCAGCAGGCGCAGTAGTCTAAATTCGATTGCAGTTAGGGTAACCGTTGTTCCGGCGGCAGTGGTGGCGGTTTGGCTGTCGGTATCCAACGCGACACCCTGCCATGTCAGATGGTTATTTTGCAGACCGTAGCGACGCCGATGCAGCGCTTGCAACCGTGCCAGCAGCTCTTCACTATGAAATGGTTTACCAAGGTAGTCATCAGCCCCTGCCTGCAGGCCATCGACCCGTTCATGCCAGGCATCACGGGCGGTAAGGATTAACACAGGTACCCGATTACCCGCCGCACGCCACTCGCGCAACAGATCAAGGCCGCTTTTGCCGGGCAGACCAAGGTCAAGAATCACCGCATCGGGTTTAAGTTCGTTGCCTAAAAAGTGGCCATCAATGCCGTTATCGGCAACCTCTACGGCATAGCCTCGCTGCTGCAGCAGCGGTTTAAGCTGCTTGACCAGTTGGGCGTCATCTTCAATAAGCAGTAGTTTCATTCATCGCGCTCCGTTTTATAGGGACGGCTGTCGCGGGCGTCAAAGTAGTGCTCCCAGCGCTCACCCTGCGGATTAAGGAGTTTCACCTCATAAAACAGTCGCTCATCCTCTTTTTCAAGTTCAATATCAAGAATGGTGCCCTGTAATAGGGTGCGATTGCGCTGCAGTATCGCCTCTAATGCCAAAATCTCGCCGCGTTCCACCATCTGTCGTGCTTCATCGGCGCTAAACATATGCGATTCAGCCAGCAGGGAGGTACTGCCCATCAGCAGTGAGAGGAGGAGTGTGCGGCGGATCATCGTGGCGGATTTAGCGCAGCAAAGGGGAGGTTAATCATCTTTAGGTCCGTTGTGGCAATCATAGCAGCCCATCTTATCCCCTACGGAAAAACTGCGGTTGCCCCATTCGGTATCAAAGGTGACTGACCGCGTGACAACGCTGAGGGCTGAACCGCGATAGTCACTGCCATGACAGGCAGTGCAGGCGGCGCTATTTTGTTCGGCGCTGTTTTCATGACCATCGACCCAACGCTGACCGGTGGTGTGCATGCCATGGGGGCCACCGGTGGTGGTAAAGGGTACCGTTGTGTGACAGGCATCGCATTTGCTAATGGTGCCACTATGCCCCTGCACGGCTATTGCGAGTTGATTGTCGCTCTCATGCGAGCTTGGATAGATGGCGTGGGTAGCGCCATGGCACGCCTCACACTGTAAATCACCGTGCCCCTTGCTGTAACGGTAGAGGCTGAAGCCGCTTGCGGGGGTATTGGCGTTGGTGGCAAAGCGCTGATCTGACCACTTTTTTAGCGAGCCATCAGCATTAACCGCGACCAGTTCACGCTGGCCATCGTGATGACATGACTGGCAATCGGGTTGGTCAAGCCAGCCTTGACGTTGGCTACTGCCGACCTGTTGCATATTGCCGTGGCAGCTTTGGCAGTTTATTGCGCTACTGCCGTCACTGGCAACCGCTTTACCCATGGCACCACGCAGACACTGAGTTGTTGCGCCGGGATGGCAGAGGTAGCAGGTATCGCGATTTTCGCTGTCGTTAAGCAGCCTGTTTGTACCGGGATCTTTAACCTTGCCGTGGCTACTGTGCATGGCCGTTGTTAGCGGGGTAATGCCCGATATTCCCGTACCCAGCAGTGCATTAGAGGCGTGACAGCTGGCACAGAGCACCGGTTTTCCCTGTTGGCTGCTGGCCAGCAGACCAGCGCTGCCGTAACCTTTTGTTAGGGCATTCTGATACTGGCTGTTAGCTGCTTGGCGCTCATCATGTAGGGCAAGAATATTCTCTTTCCACGCTTTTTCGGCATCGGACTCACTGCTCCAGCCGCTGCTAGGTTTGGCGTCTGGGGGGCTGTTGGCGGCATGACAGGCGCTGCAGCTCATCTCATCGCTAACGGGAAGTACCACTGGCGCCGTGGCGAGTTCAACGCCCGAGCTATCGCGGGCGGTTACTTTGACCATAGGATAGTAGTTGACTCTGCCCTGATCATCGACAGGGAAAATTGGTAACCCCTCTGCTTCAAACCACGCTTGCGCGGCGTTGTATTGCAGCGGGTTGGCAATAGTGGAGGGGGTGGGGTTGCCTGTTAGACCGATATCCGCAGCGGGTTGGCTGCCATAAAGTTGTCCGGCAAACTCCCAGAAGTTGCTCTTGCCAACACTGGTGGTGTTAATCGAGTCGTTATGGTCAATCATCGCTTCATAGGTCAGCGTGACACCCTCGCTTATCAGTTTGCCATCAGCGATAAGCTGCGCATGGAGGTTGTTATAGGGAGGTAAAATGGAGAATACCGAGTAATCCTTGCCATCAACGCAGTGCATTCCCAGATCGTTCCAGGCAAGCAGGGTAAACTTCTTTTGCTGGCTGCTGGAGGTTGTTGTGGTGTCGGACGTAGTTGACGGCGTTGTTTCACTATCTCGATCATCATCACTTTCATCGTCACTTTCATCGTCACTTTCATTGTCATGATCACTCTCATGCTCGGATGTGCTAGGAGTGCTCTGTTGCGCTGTATCGCTGCTGCTTGGGGCGGCCGTGGCGCTCTCCGAGTCTGCAGGGGCAGATGCGGTAGACTCTTCGGCGGCATCCTCTTCTGACGCAGGGGAGAGACAGCCATTTAACAAAAGTGGTAATAGCAGGGTGGCAATGAGGGTGAAATTTTTTGTTTGCATGCGTGTTTCTCCGCTAGTGAGTCAAATAATTAAGGCGTTATTGTGTGAAGGTCGGTTGCACCAAACTAAGTTGCGGTTGTAGTGGCGGGGTAGTGACATGAAAGAGTTCAAGAACAGTGTGGGAGATGTTGTCGTGGGAGACAGGTTGTGAAGTCTCAATAATGCTTAAATTCAACTGCGGTGATAGCCAGAGCATCATCGGAATATGGGTCTGTGCGCTAGGTGCCAGGGCATAGGGAAGACCATGAAGATAGATACCATTTTCACCAAGCGACTCGCCATGATCTGAAGCGTAGAGCATGAAAGTGTTCATCGTCGGCGGGATCTGGCTGAGTTCGGTAATTACACTGTTAATAATGTAGTCGGTATAGAGCAGGGTATTGTCATAACTGTTAATTAGCTCCTGCACGGGGCAGTCGTGGGGGGTGTTAAGCTGGCAGTCGGGTTGAAAGCTGGCAAATTCATGCGGATAGCGCTTGTAGTAGGCGGGGCCGTGGCTGCCGAGCAGGTGCAGCACAATTAGGGTATCTTTCTCAACATTTTTCAACTGCTCGCGCAGTGTGGTGAGCAGTACCTCATCAAAACGCTCCTCACTGCTACCACTTACATCAAGGTAGTGATGTTCGGGAAGGCGGCCGCAGATCCCTTTACAGCCGGAGTTATTATCCAGCCAGTAGAGATTAATCCCGGCATCCTGAAGCAGATCAAGCAGGTTGGACTGCTTCTCTGCGTGTTCGGGAGAGTAATCATCTTTGCCCATTAACGAGAAGATGCAGGGAAGCGAGTAGGCGGTAGCGGTGCCGCAGGAGCTGGCATGGCTAAAGTTATAGAGATCTTGGCGCTGCGACAGCAGCGGTGAGGTGGGCTCGGCATAACCATTAAGTTGCAGATGATCACCGCGCGCGGTTTCACCGACAATAAGGACGCCAATCAGCGGTGGGTGTGGCTGGTCGCGTTGTATACTGCCGTTAATCGTCTCAAAAGGCATCGCCATTAGCGTCTGATTACGATAGAACTGAGCAATCGAACCGAGTGCAAAAATCGGGTTGAGGTGATAACGCAGGTCGCGGTTTTCGCGGCTGAAGAGGGAGACTGTTTTATAGTTCAAAAGGACCAGTACCACCGTCAGGGCGGCAATGCCAAACCCATAGCTCAAGCGCCGCCCCAAATCACGCCACCAAGCGGCAGCGGGTTTAATCTCTACCCAGTAGAGCCAGAACCAAAACGGTAGCGTATGCAGCAGCAGATATAAGACGAGATCCCATGAGAGCAGCTCCAGTGCTTCGGCGCGGTTCCCTTCGCTAAGGTTATCGTGCACATTACGCACCATTTCCAAGTCGAAAATAACCCCGAAGCGGTCACTGAAATAACTGATAATCGCACAAAAAAGGGTGAACAGAGCCAACGTCGGTTTTATCAGCCGCCCCGGACTGAGAGGCAGCAGGAGAATAAAGGTTAGCGTCACCATTAATAGGAAGAGTGACAGCAGATAACCGCTACCGCTTAAGGTGAATAGCGCCATACGCTGACTTAGCTGTTG
>JADGBN010000084.1 GCA_015231435.1 Gammaproteobacteria bacterium | reverse complement strand
TTTCCGCCCACTGAAATAAAACCGATGAGCGCCGAGAGTAACTGGCTCTGGTTTCTCTATAACAGTCAATGCAGCAATAGTGGTAATCGTATTAAAGAAAAGACCACCATTTCACCAGATACCGACTATATTTTTTATTATCACCCAAAGCACCTTGAATATAATTCAGATACCGGTGTGGTGGTAAATGCAGACAGTAAAGAGCGATATCAAACGACAGCTATTGTTAATATTTCTGATAACGCAATGATTCTCGAAATTATTGATAATTGATGTTCATAAAATGATTAATCTGGTTTTACTCTCGCTATTGCTCTACGCAGTTGTGCTGTTTGCAGGCTTTGGGCTGTTGCAGTTGGTTAATCGGCAACGCGTTAATTTGTGGGAGACATTGCCGTTTGCTTGGGGGGTTGGCGTGAGTCTGCTCTATCTTCTTGGTTATCTCTTTATTAAGGGGGAACTGCTCATCACGCATTGGCACTATTTTACGCTCCTAGTGCTGCTGCTGGTGGGAGTCGCCGGGATGGTGCGATACAAGCGCGCCCCTTTGCTGGAGTTGACAGCTGTTCCCGAGAGCGCGTTGCAGACCCCGTGGCGGCGGATAGCTTCGATCTTATTGCTGGCACTTCTGTTGATTAAGGTTTTGACAGTCATCGCTTCGGCATTGCTGATGCCGGTTATTGATTCAGACGCAACGAATCCGGCAGGGTATATGACGATTGCCGAGAAAATTCTCTTGCATATTCCCCTCTCGCAAGCACTGGCAGCGAGTGATGGCTATATGCGATCACAGTTAGGCCCCTCACTGCTGACCGCTTGGGGACAGCTGTTTGTTGAACGCTGGCACATAAGTCTAGCGGCTCTCCCCTGGATATTGACCTATCTGTTTTCAGGTTTGCTTATATATCAAATGGCACGAAAATGGACGCAGAGTCCGCTCATGGTGTTGGGGTTAACCTATGTTTTTGTCTCCCTTCCCCTATTAACGGTGCATGTGATTCGCATCGGCTTCAATGATATCTTTGTGATGTATTTCCTGTTATCCGGGGTGATGACGTTGTACCATCTTTATCTACAGCAACCTACTAAAAAAGATGGGTTGGCTTGGTCAGTGGCATCACTTTTAATCTTCTCTGCTGCGCTGGGCATGACCCTGTCAAAACTTGAAGGGGTTGTCTGGGCCGGCTGGCTGGTGGTTATTTACTTAAGCATTACTGCTCATACGTTACTTGGGGTGAGATGGAAGCCACTTCTTGCTCTGCAAGTGGGTATTGCAGCCGTACTTCTGGCGATCTATTACGGTATTGACCCTGCTTTTTACGATACGCTGGAGCAGGGGCGGCTCAATCTTCTTAAACCCCACGCACCAGAGCTGACGGCTATTGCATATACGGTTAAAACTCTGTTTACAATGGGAAGTTTTAACCTCTACTGGTGGCTCTTTGTTATTTTTGTACTTTATGGACTCTTTTCGCAGCCACTAGAGATGCGGGTTTTTATCTTTTATATGCTCTCTATTTTTATGTCGTTAATGTTTTTTGCCAACTTGACTGCAAATGTGACTTACACTGCGAATGGAACTTCAACTGGTCGTTTTCTGTTGCAGATCTCGCCCATCGCTATCCCGATATTTATTCAGACCATTCGGTTGCTCTCTGAGAAGGAAGGGCTGCGTTAAATAGTGAGAGGATCTTTCTCGTAGACTTTATGCCTCTTTTGCATCGTTATATGGACTGTGATTGGGCTTAAAAACAAAATATTTTCTTAGATAGTAGTTCCAGAAGAACACAAGTGCGGTGGCGATAATTTTTGCGATTAATGGATGGATAAGCAGTTTATCAACACAGAGAAATAGTATTAGAATGTTTAGCCCTAGTCCTATGCCGCTTACCATAAAGACATAGGCTATTTCGCGTTTTTTACTAAAGCGTGCGCCGCTGGTAAAAACCCAGCGAATACTGAGAAAGTAGTTAACTAGCGTGGCGAGTACAAATCCCTGTGTAGCCACCACAAGGTAGTGGTAGCCGAAATAGGTGTTAAAAATAAGGAAGAAACTGAAGTCAGTCGCGGCCGCGACACCTCCGACAAAAAAATATTTCAGGCTTTGCAAGTTTCTGCTTTCTTAGTCGCTTTTGCGCTATCGGTTAACGCACCACAACCCTGTTTTCACCGAGGGCTCTTAGTCCTGTTTCAACTTGGCTGCCTATGGCGCTGCCGAGGGTGGCGCCGATGCGTTGGGCGAAGCGGGCGAAGAGATCGTCTTGATAGGTGTAGTCAACGAGGCTCTCTGTGGTAAAGATATCGCGGGCGACGGAGTAGCGGTCGCCAATGGCGTCGGCAAGACCGAGGGTGATGCCGCGTTCGCCGCTCCAGAAGAGACCGCTAAAGAGATCTTTGTCATCACTTAAACGCTCGCCGCGTCCAAGTTTGACCGCCGCGATAAACTGCTGATGCACCTCTTGTAACATCGCTTCGACATGGGCGACATCGTTCGGATTGACTGCCGAGAAGGGGTCAAGTGCCCCTTTATTCTCCCCAGCGGTATAGAGGCGACGGTCGATGCCCATCTTCTCCATCGCGCCGGTAAAGCCGAAGCTGTCAAGTCGTACACCGATGGAGCCAATGAGTGACGAGGGGTTGACGTAGATATTGTCAGCTGCGGCAGCGATATAGTAGCCCCCGGAGGCACCGATATCGCTAATCACCGCGTGGAGCGGTATGTCGCTGTGCTTCTCCCGCAGACGTCTGATTTCGTTAAAAATATAGGCGGATTGCACAGGACTGCCGCCGGGTGAGTTAATTTCGACAATCACCCCTTTAACCCCTGTCGCCTCAAAGGCGTTGCGCAGGCCGTGAATTACCTCATCGGCATTAACGCCGCCGCCGCCACTTTCGGCACTAATAATGCCGCTAACGCTAACCAGTGCGACATGGGCTTCATCTGTGGTGGTTACTGGGTTGAGCTGTTCATCCCAAAAGAGGGTAGCGGTGATCATCACTAAGTAGAGAAACATTAACCCTTTAAAGAAGATACTCCAGCGACGGCTGCGGCGCTGCTCGGCAAGGGCGGCAAAACTGAGACGGTTAATCAGATCGCGCTGAAAGGCGAGCTCATCTGGATTGGCGTCGGGACTGTTGCGGGTTGAAAACATGATGAATTACCTTAAGTTGGCGAGCCAGGCGGGAAGTTCGCTGATGGCGTGAATAACACCGTTGGGTTGATGGGTCAGGAGCCGCTCGAGGGTGTGAACGCCATAACTGACCGCGAGTGTGGCGACACCGGCGTGGCGTCCCATCTCTAGATCATATTCGGTGTCACCGACCATCAGGGTACGGCGGGGGTCAACACCACAGGTTTCGATAATCTCCAGCAGCATCTGTGGATGCGGTTTGGAGCGGGTCTCATCGGCACAGCGGCTGGTGATAAAGTGTGATCCCATTGCCGTCTCCTCAAGTACCTGGTCAAGTCCAATCCGCCCTTTGCCGGTGGCGATTGCGAGGAGATAGCGTTGCTGCTGCAGCGCTGCTACCGTAGCACGGGAGTCGGCAAAGAGGCTGCTGGGGGTGGGATCTGCTTCGAGAAAGTGGTAGCGATAGCGTTCGATAAAGTGGAGGCGAAAGGGTTCGTGACTACCTGGATAGAGTTTTTCAATCGCCTCATGCAGCCCTAGGCCAATGACATTGCGCATCGCCTGCGAATCGCGGGGTTCGAGATTGAGATCCTGAATCGCGGCGCTAATACAGGCGACAATACGCGCCTCGGAGTCCATTAGGGTGCCATCCCAATCAAAGACAATGAGGTCAAAGGGGAGTGCAGGCTCAAGGATGACAGAGTTGTTCATGCAAGTGGTTCGAGTTGTGGCAAGATCTGCTCCAGCGTGTTGTCGAGGGGGGCAATGATGTCGTAGGTCATAATTTCGGGCAGGGTAAAGCGAATTGACTGCGCGTGGAGGAAGAGCCGCTTAAGCCCGAGTTCTGCCATGCTGCGGTTAAATTCACGGTCACCATAGCGCTCATCACCGGCTATGGGGTGGTCGCAGTGTTGCGCGTGAACCCGTACCTGATGCGTGCGGCCGGTGATAAGTTTGACCTCCATGAGGGTGGCGTTGGTAAATCGCTGCTGCGGAATGAAAAGAGAGAGGGCGTTTTTCCCCTCGGGAGAGACGGTAACAATGCGCTCGCCGGAGGATTGCTGGTATTTTAGCAGCGGCACATTAATGCGTCGTTCGCCTCCTTGCCAGCGCCCCCGTAATAGGGGGATATAACGCTTGTCGCAGCGCCCGCTGGTGAGCTCCTCCTGAAAGCCGCGCAGGGCGCTGCGGCGTTTGGCAATCACCAGCACGCCGGAGGTATCGCGATCAAGGCGGTGGCCAAGCTCAAGAAAGGGGGCGTCAGGACGCAGTTGGCGCAGCCCTTCGATGACGCCGAAAGAGATGCCGCTGCCACCATGCACCGCCATGCCCGAGGGTTTGTTAATAAAGAGAAAACGCTCATCCTCAAAAATAATGGCGCGGCGTAGCTGTTGCAGTTGTGCCGATGAGGGGGTGGGGGTGTTGCTTTCGGCGAGCCGAATCGGCGGAATGCGTACCCGATCACCGCTGTTCAGCCGCTGGTTAATTGCGCTGCGTCCGCCGTTAATGCGTACTTCCCCTTTGCGCACTATGCGATAGATGTGGCTTTTAGGAACCCCTTTTAGCTGTTTTATCAGAAAGTTATCGAGACGTTGACCATCGCTGGCGGCATCAATAATCGCTTCGGAGACGCCGCTGCGCGGGCGTGCGGTTGCAGTGACGGTGGGTGGCGTGGGGGGCAGCTTGCGGGGAGGAGTCGGGTGGCGCGGGCTATTTTTGTTCATGGTGCGATCATACCAACAGTTGACGGGGATGGCGATTGTCTAAACTTGTGAAGTTACGGTGTATAATTCCCTTTTTTAGCTTGCGGAACCTATTTTTCGATGTCAGCACTGATTAGAACCCGTTTTGCCCCGAGCCCGACCGGCTATCTTCATGTCGGTGGGGCGCGCACTGCACTCTTCTCCTGGCTCTATGCGCGGCGCCACGGCGGGGAGTTTCTTCTGCGTATTGAGGATACCGATCTGGAGCGCTCAACGCCGGAGTCGGTGCAGGCGATTTTGGACGGTATGGCGTGGCTTGATCTCTATGCTGACGCCGAACCGATTTTTCAGACGCACCGCTTTGAGCGTTATAACGCGGTCATTGACACCCTGCTGGCAAAGGGGCTGGCATACCGTTGCAGCTGTTCCAAGGAGCGTCTTGAGACGCTGCGCGAGGGGCAGATGCAGCGCAAAGAGAAGCCGAAGTATGATGGTCGCTGCCGTCATCAATCAGTTGATGCGAATGCTCCGCACGTTATCCGTTTTCGTAACCCGACGGAGGGGGCGGTGGTGGTCGATGATCAGATTCGCGGCAAGATGATCTTTGCCAATAGTGAGCTTGATGATCTGATTATCCGTCGCAGCGACGGTGCGCCCACCTATAACCTCTCGGTGGTGGTCGATGATTTTGACATGGGGATCACCGATGTGATTCGCGGTGATGATCACATTAGTAACACCCCACGGCAGATAAATCTGCTGCGCGCCATTGGCGGCACCCCTTTGCGCTACGCCCATCTGCCGATGATTTTGGGCGATGATGGTAGCCGTCTCTCCAAACGTCACGGCGCGGTGGGGGTGATGCAGTATGCCGAGGATGGCTATCTGCCGGAGGCGCTGCTTAACTATCTGCTGCGTCTTGGTTGGTCCCACGGCGAGCAGGAGATCTTCTCGCGACAGGAGATGATTGCTCTTTTTGATCTGAACGATGTGAACCGCTCCCCCTCCAGTTTTAATACCGAGAAGCTGCGCTGGTTGAATCAGCACTATCTTAAAGAGGCCGATCTGTCGCGTTTGGCAACGCTGTTACGCCCGTTTTTGGCACGTCATGCGATTACGGTTACGGATGATGACCATCTGCAACAGGTGATTGCGGCGCAACGCGAGCGGGCGCAGACACTGGTGGAACTGGCCGAGGTGTGCCGCTTCTACTATCAGGAGTTTGCCGATTATGATGCCGCTGCGGCGAAAAAGAGTCTCACGCCTGCGGCGCTGGTTCCCTTGCAAACGGTACACCAGCATTTGGTAGCGCTTAGTGAGTGGCAGCGGGCGTCGCTACATCAGACGGTAAGCGATACGGTCGCCGAGTGGGGGGTTGGTTTTGGCAAGGTGGCGATGCCGCTGCGCATCGCAGTGACTGGTGGCGCCCCGTCGCCGGATCTTGATTTGACCCTCTCACTGTTGGGAAGGGAGCGTACTTTGGCACGTCTTGAACGTGCAATTAGTTATTTGGGAGCACTCTAAATGGAGCATGTCGTGAATCAGGCAAACGAGGCGGCCGCAGCAAGTTCGGAGCGTCAGCCGGTCAAAAATTTTATTCGTCATCTGATTGATGCAGATTTGGCAGCGGGAAAGAACGCAGGAGCGGTGGTGACCCGCTTCCCCCCCGAGCCGAATGGCTATCTGCATATTGGTCATGCAAAGTCGATCTGCCTTAACTTTGGTATTGCGCGAGATTATCGCGGTCACTGTAATCTGCGTTTTGATGATACCAACCCCGAAAAAGAGACACCGGAGTTTGTCGCCTCCATCGAGCGTGATGTCAATTGGCTTGGCTTTCACTGGCAGGGGCGCGCGCTCTACGCATCGGACTACTTTGAACAGCTCTATCAGTTTGCCCTAGAGTTAATTGATCAGGGGCTTGCCTATGTTTGTGAACAGAGCGGTGAGGAGATGCGTACCACACGGGGAACGCTGACCGAAGCTGGGGTGAATAGCCCCTACCGTGAGCGTAGCGTCGCGGAAAACCGTGATCTATTCACCCGGATGCGCAGCGGTGAGTTTGCCGATGGCAGCAGGGTGCTGCGTGCCAAAATCGATATGGCATCGCCCAACATCAATTTGCGCGATCCGGTGCTCTACCGCATTCGCCGCACGCTGCACCATCAGACCGGAAGTGAGTGGTGTCTCTATCCGATGTATGACTACACCCACCCGATCTCCGATGCGCTGGAGGGGATCACCCACTCCCTCTGTACCCTGGAGTTTGAGGATCATCGCCCCCTCTATGACTGGGTGCTTAACCACATTACCATTGCCTGTCACCCGCAGCAGATTGAGTTTTCACGCCTTAATTTGCAATACACCATCGTTAGCAAACGTAAGCTAACCCAGCTAGTTCGCGAAAAATATGTGCATGGCTGGGATGACCCACGCATGCCAACCCTGGCGGGAATGCGGCGGCGTGGCTATACCCCCGAGGCGATTCGCACTTTTTGTGACCGTATCGGAGTGACCAAAGCGGATAACTCGGTGGAGATGTCGCTTTTAGAAAATACGGTGCGCGAAGATCTCAACTTGCGCGCTAGTCGCCGTATGGCGGTGTTAAAACCGCTGCGGGTGGTGATAAGCAACTATCCTGAAGATCAGCGGGAGCAGTTGACCGCAGCCAACCATCCGCAGCGCCCCGAATTGGGTAGTCGCACGCTCCCTTTTTCGCGGGAGATCTGGATTGACAGGGATGATTTTGTCCCAGAGCGTCCGAATAAATCCTTTAAGCGCCTAGTGAAAGGGGGGGAGGTACGCTTGCGTCACGCCTACATCATCCGTTGTGATGCCTATGAGGTCGAAAGTGAGGGTGAGATTAGTCGTCTTATCTGTAGTTATGATGCCGATACGCTGGGCAAAAATCCGGCGGATGGTCGCAAAGTGAAGGGGGTGATTCACTGGGTTGAAGCAGAGGAGGCGGTGAGTGCCGAAGTGCGGCTCTACGATCGTCTCTTTGATCGCCCCAATCCTGAACAGGTGGCGGAGGGGGAGCACTTTACCGCAGCAATTAATCCCGCTTCGTTAACCACACTGGCGCACTGTTATCTTGAGGCGTCACTGGCTGCAAGCAGTGCCGGTGAGACCTATCAGTTTGAACGTGAAGGCTATTTCTGTCGCGACCCTGAAACAACGGCAGACGCCGTCGCGGTGTGGAATCGCACAGTGACGCTGCGCGACAGTTGGTCAGAGCAGGGGGGCGATTAACCCCTTGTTAACATTGGTTACGCAGCGCTGTGTCTCGCTAGGGTGGCCGCTTTAATGCCGCTGCGTACCGCCCCTTCAAGGGTGGCGGGCAGACCGGTGGCGGTGTAGTCCCCTGCCAGCCAGAGGTTGGGGATGGGGGTGTGGTTATCTGGGCGTAGTCGATTTACCCCGACAATGCTGCTAAAGGTGGCACGTTTTACGGTAATGATCTCAACTGCCTGAGCGCGAGGCAGGGTGGGAAAGTGTTGTTGGAGTTCGCCCTCGACCACCGCTTGCAGCTGCTGGCGCGACCAGTCGCTGTGGCTGCCGTAAGCACTAATCACCACCACCAGTGTATCTCCCAAACCACTATAGCGACCATCGAAGATCCACTGGCTCTGGCTGTTAAGGCTGGCAAAATAGGGGAAAGGGAGTTTAATCCCCTCTAGATCAGCGCGGTGGTAGGAGAGGTAGAGGGTGGTGATCGGTGCGGCAGGCAGTTGTGCCAGTTGCTCTGCCAGTGGCTGCAGGGCAGCGTGGGGGCGCAGCAGTGGCGGCAGCCGATGCCACGGCAGGGCGAGAATCAGTTTATGGCAATTGTGCTGGGAATTGTGCTGGCCATGGGTCGTGGTGAGGGTGGTCACGCGGTGACTATTATTAAGGGTGATTGCCGTCAGACGGCGGCGAAAAATGATTTTACCGCCAGCGGCCTCAATGCTGCGAATGGCGGCATTGGGGAGTAGATCATCAAGCCGTGCCAACGGCAGTAGGCTATCGGAGGCGTCAATCTTTTGCTGAAAGCTCTCCGCAAGTACGCGCATAAAAAGTTCTGCGGAGGCCTCTTCAATCGGGGTATTGAGTGCTGCAAGGCAGAGCGGTTGCCAGAAGCGGTGGATGGTGGTGGTAGATTGCCGCCACTTTTGCAGTAGCGCTAGCAGAGCCACATCTTGGTTGAGGCAGAAGCGCTGGTGGCGCATTTTGCCGCTGGCAAAGAGGATCTCCAACTTCTCTTTGAGGGTTAATCCCTTGGCGTGACTAATCGCCCAAGCTAGCGGCAGCGGCGGCGGGAGCCAGCGCCCCTGATTTAGTGCGATGGTTGTTGGCGATCCCTGTAATGGCTGCAGATGCAGCGTCAAGGGTTCGCGCCGTAGCAGATCATCAAGGGGAATGCCTAGCTGCTGCATCAGTTGCAGGGTCTGGTGACAGGCGCCAACTAGCAGATGCTGGCCGTTATCGAGGGTGCTGCGAGGGGTGAAGATGGTGCGGGCGCGCCCACCGACGCGGCTGCCCGCCTCTATCAGTGTGACCTCTTCTCCCGCCTGACTGAGGGTGACGGCGGCGGCTAAACCGGCCCAACCGGCGCCGCAAATGGTGATTTGTCCCATCAGCTCAGGTGGCGTTCTTCGGGGCGAAGCCACTTCCCCGGCGCTCCTGCCAGAGGGTGGTGAGCAGGGTCGTCAGTTTTTCACTGCGGCTTAACCGCAGGCGTTCGGGGTGGTTCAGACCAACCGCCTGCTGTGGCCGCTTTTGTAGCAGACGGTAGTAGAGAGCACCCATGACGATGCCGCTTAGTTGCTGCGGGCGATCGGCTTTAGGAAGCGCAGCAAAGGCGCGCTGGTAGTAAGCGGTGGCGCGTTGTGCTTGAAGTTGCAGCAGTTGTTGCAGTTGTGGCGCGTTTTCTGGCGTTAGCCAGTTGTCGCGCTGCAGGCCAAATTTCGCCAGTTCATCGAGGGGCAGATAGCAGCGTCCACGGGCTGCATCTTCACGCACATCGCGAATAATATTGGTGAGTTGCAGCGCTGTGCCGAGTTCAACCGCATAGGTTTCCGTGGCGTTGTCATAAAAGCCAAAGATGCGCGCACTGAGGAGTCCGACGACGCCGGCGACACGATAGCAGTAGTGCTGCAGATCGTTAAAGGTGGTGTAGGGTTGCGGGATAAGATCCATTGCCATGCCGTTAATAATCTCTAGGAGCAGGCTCTCTTCCAGCCGGAAGTCGTGGCAGAGGGGGGCGAGGGCACGGCTCACCGGATGTTTTGCGCTGCCGTGAAATAGCGCGCTCACCTCTTCGCGCCACTGTTGCAGCGCTGCGCCGGCGGCGGCTGGGGTTGTCGCCGGGTTATCGACAATGTCATCAACTTCGCGACAGAAGGCATAGAGTGCGTTCAGTGCGCGGCGCTTCTGCGGCGTCAAAAGAAGAAAGGCGGGGAGAAAGCTAGAGCCGCTGGCGCGGGTTTTTTGTTTGCAAGAGTGGTCAGGTGGCATG
>JADGBN010000083.1 GCA_015231435.1 Gammaproteobacteria bacterium | reverse complement strand
ATGAGCAGATAGGCCCAGTAAAGCCCAAAAGTTCACGCTTCGTCTAAAATAATTACGGCTAATGCGCAGCATCCCAGTTAGCACCGCTACCCACCTCCACCTGCAACGGCACACGCAGCGTCGCCGCCTGCTCCATTAACGACTTTATCTGCACTTTGGCATCATCAAGCTGGTCAGCCGGCAACTCAAAGACCAGCTCATCGTGTACCTGCATAATCATTTGAATACCCCGCGCCGCTGCGTCATTAACCAGCCAGCTATCCACCGCAAGCATCGCGCGTTTAATAATATCCGCAGCACTCCCCTGCATCGGTGCATTAATCGCAGTACGCTCGGCATACTGACGCCGCTGGCCATTGCTGGCATTAATATCGGGAATATAGAGACGACGGCCGAAGATCGTTTCCACATAACCGCGCTGTCGCGCCTCTTCACGAATATCCTCCATATAGTGCCGCACCCCCGGATAACGGCTAAAGTAGCGGTCAATATAGGCCTGTGCCTCGGCCCGCCCAATCTTCAGCTGCTGCGCCAGACCAAAGGCCGACATTCCATAGATAAGACCAAAATTGATCGCTTTGGCACTGCGACGCTGATCGCGGCTCACCGCCTCAAGCGGCAGAGAAAACACCTCAGCGGCGGTCGCCAGATGAATATCAACCCCCTGCTGAAACGCCGCCACCAGCGCGGCATCGCCACAAATATGCGCCATAATCCGCAGCTCAATTTGTGAATAGTCTGCCGCCAGCAGCAGCCGCCCCGGCGGTGCAATAAAGGCCTGACGAATACGCCGCCCCTCTTCACTGCGCACCGGTATGTTCTGTAAGTTAGGATCACTGCTGGAGAGACGACCCGTCGCCGCCACCGCCTGATGGTAACTGGTGTGAATCCGTCCCGTTGCGGGGTTCACCTGCAGCGGTAGCTTGTCACAGTAGGTGGAGATCAATTTCGCAAGGGAGCGGTGTTCCAGAATAATCGCCGGCAAACGGTAGTCGAGAGCCAGCTCCTGCAACACCCCCTCAGCGGTAGAGGGCTGCCCCTTCGGCGTCTTTTTATGCACCGGCAGACCAAGATCTTCGTAAAGAATCGCCTGCAACTGCTTGGGTGAAGCGAGATTAAAGGGGTGACCAACCTCACCATAAGCCTCCTCCTCAAGCAGCGCCAGCTGCCCAGCCAAGAGCTTGCTCTGCTGTTGTAACATCGCGCTATCAACCGCCACACCGTTACGCTCAATCCGTTGCAACACCGTAATTAGAGGGATCTCCAGCGTCTGATAGAGCGCCTCCTGCCCCGAGGCCAACAGTTGTGGATAGAGCTTCTGCTGCAGGGCTAAAGTGAGCTCTGCATCCTCACAGGCGTAATCACTCGCCTTGTCGATAGCGACATCGGCAAAGTTAATTTGTGCCTTGCCGCTACCGGTTACCGCCTCATAACTAATTGAGGGACGCCCGAGATATTTCAGCGCCAGCGATTCGAGATCATGACGGTTGGCACTGCTATCAATCAGATAGGAGAGCAGCATGGTATCGTCGGCAATGCCCGCAAGGGTGATACCATAATTCGCCAGCAGATGGGCATCATACTTAATATTTTGCCCAACTTTTTTCAGATCAGGACTCTCCAGCAGGGGACGCAACTGCGCCAGCGTTGCCGCCAAGGGGAGTTGCAGACCCGCGTCAGCGCGATGCCCGAGGGGAAGGTAGGCGGCAACAATCCCACTTTCGGGATCAACCAGCGCAAAGGAGAGCCCCACCAGCCGAGCATCCAGATAGTTTAACGAGGTGGTTTCGCTATCAAGGGCAAAGCACGCCGCCGCCTGCAGGCGGGCAATCCAGCGCTGCAAATGGGCGGCATCGGTAATCGTCTCATAGTGCCGTGGCGCTGCTGAGTGGTCAGCGGCGGCTGCCACTGCGACCGGAGGCGACGCCTCGGGTTCGTTTAACAGATCCCGCAACCAGCTGCGCAACTCCAGCGTCTGGTAAAGCTGCTGCAGCGTCGCCCGATCAACCTCAGCGCGCCGCAGATCGGCCAGCTGCAGCGGCAGGTCAACGTCACATTTAATCGTCACCAGCTGCCGTGACAAAGGGAGCTGCGGCAGCGCCTGACGCAGATTCTCCCCCACTTTACCGCCAATTTCGACGGCATGAGCCATAAGATTATCAAGATCACCATAACTATCGAGCCATTTTACCGCCGTTTTCGGCCCCACTTTGGCAACGCCGGGCACATTATCAACGCTATCCCCCACCAACGTCAGATAATCAACCATTCGCTCTGGCGGGACGCCGAACTTAGCAACCACCCCCGCCACATCAAGACGACTGTTATCCATGGTATTCACCAGCGTCACCGCACCATTCACCAGTTGCGCCAGATCTTTATCCCCCGTGGAGATCACCACCTGATAACCCGCGGCAGCCGCCTGTTGTGCCAGCGTACCAATCACATCATCCGCCTCCACACCTGGCACACTTAACAGTGGCAAACCAAGGGCGGTAATAATCTCCATAATTGGCTCAATCTGCTGCCGCAACGCCTCCGGCATCGCCGCACGATTCGCTTTATACTGCGAATAGAGCGCATCACGAAAGGTGGGGCCCTTGGCATCAAAAACCACCGCCATTTCCGCATCGGGGTAATCATTTAACAGAGAGCGCAACATATTAATCACCCCGTAAACCGCACCGGTGGGTTGCTGTTGCGAGTTACTCAAGGTGGGCATCGCGTGAAAGGCACGATAGAGGTAAGAAGAACCATCCACCAGCAGTAATACACGCTCTTCAGGGGTCGTCACTATCTCGCTCCTTTTTTCATAAATTGGCTAACCACCGCACCCTGATTCGGGTCAAACGACTTATCCGGCCATTTTTTGCATATGATGAAAATCCTGAATTGAATCAATATCAGTTTTTTCTACTGCTTGAGCTCTGTAAAGATCCCACCTAACCTGCAGGTTAAGCCAGAAGTCTGCACTCATGCCAAAGAATTTCGCCAGACGTAATGCAGTACTTGGCGTAATTCCGCGCTTTTGATTGACGAGTTCATTAACACGCTGATACGGGACGTGAATTGCCGTCGCCAGATCTCGCTGACTAATATTCATGGGTATCAGAAACTCTTCCCGAAGCATTTCACCTGGATGCGTTGGTTCTCTGTGGGTAGGGATGCGGATCATCATATACCTCTAGTGGTAGTCTGTAATTTCCAGTTCAAAGGGACCGGTTGAATCCCATTTAAAGCAGATTCGATACTGATCATTGATGCGAATACTATATTCACCCTTTCGCTCTCCTGACAAGCTTTCCAGCCGATTACCCGGTGGTATTTGCAACTCTTCAATCCATTGAACTGAATCGAGCTGATCTAATTTTCGTGATGCACTGCGCCATAGTGTTTTGGGCAGGGCCTTTCGCGCCGCCTTGGTATTCACACCATTGAAAATATCCTCTGTGGCATGATCTTTAAATGAGGTTATCATGCCTTGGATGATAACACGATGTTCATGCTATTTTAGGCGCTCATTAGCTTCCTGACTCGCACACCCACATAGAAAAATAACTGGCAAAAGTGTCAGTTTAAGCTACTTCAGACGTACCACCAGCCCCGCGACCACCAAGTCAACCCGCTCACTGATTGCTGCAAGCTGCTGATGCAGCTCACCTAATCGATCAGCATAGCGACGGCTTAAGGGATCAAGCGGGGTAATGCCAAAACTGCTCTCGTTGCCGACGATAATAATCTCCGCCCGAGTGGTCGGCAGCGCCAGCAGATGCAGCAGCGCCGCAACCTCGCGTTGCAACAGTGCCTCGCCGCTATCCGCTAACAGTAAATTGGTGATCCAGAGGCCGCTGCACTCCACCAGCACTGTCTGCGCGACTGAGGCCACCCCCGCCTGCTGCAAAGCAGCCGCTAAGGAGAGCGGCGCCTCGAGCAACGTCCAATCTGCGGGGCGGCGCTGCTGATGCGCCGCAATACGCGCCGCCATGGCCGCATCATTGTGGTGTGCATCAGCAGTGGCAATATAGCAGACAGGCTTGCCGGTCGCCGCTGCCAATGCCTCGGCATGGGCACTTTTACCGCTGCGAACCCCACCTAATATTAAGGTGCGCATGGCGGCAGACCTAGCAGCGTATCAAGCAGGGGAATATCAAGGGAGTCACTAACCACCGCAGCAACACGCTCAATCGCCGCTTCACGCAGCTGACGGTAATCCTGGGCAACAGGTTGCGCCAGCCCGCCCCAGCGCAGCAGTGAGGCGAGCGCCTCGGGGTGTTCAAAAAGAGCATGCCAATAGGTAGCACGGATCTGATCATCAAGAGAGCAACAGCCCTCCGCCCCCCACTCACTGGTTAACAACGGACGCGCCAGCGCCTCGCCACTGCTACGGCCGGCATGAATCTCATAACCGCTAATGCGGCTACCATCCTGCAACGTACCGTGGCATTGGCGCAACACCTTCACCCTATCCAGCTGCGTGGTCAGCGACAGCAACCCCAAACCGCGACAACCGCTCGCCCCTTCAATCTGCAACGGATCAGTTATCTCCTCGCCTAACATCTGCAGGCCGCCGCAAATTCCTAGCAGTTTGCCGCCATAACGCAGATGGCGCTTAATCGCCGTCTCCCAGCCGTTCGCCCGCAACCAGGCGAGATCGTGGCAGACACTTTTACTGCCGGGCAGAATGATTAAATCGGCCCCGGGAATCGCCTCACCCGCAGCGATATAGTGTAAGTTGACTTGGGGATGCCCCTGCAGCGGGTCAAAATCGGTATGGTTACTTAAACGTGGTAGCGCGGGAACAATCACCTTTAGCCGCTGCGCAGCGACATTCACGCTAGCCGCCGCACGGCTGAGACTATCCTCGCCATCAAGATGGAGATCAGCCAGATAGGGAATCACCCCGAGCACCGCAATGCCGCTGCGCTGCTGCAACCACTCAATACCCGACTGCAACAGCGCCACATCACCACGAAAACGGTTAATCACTAAACCGACAACACGGCGGCGTTCGCTATCACTTAACAGCTCTAGGGTACCTAACAGCTGCGCAAAGACACCGCCGCGCTCAATGTCGGCAACGAGAATCACCTTGGCATCAACCGCCTCGGCAAACCCCATATTGGCAATATCGTGCTGGCGCAGATTAATCTCGGCAGGGCTACCCGCCCCCTCAGCGATAATCAGGGGGTAACGCTGCTGCAGACGGTGAAATGAGTCGAGCACTGGCACCATCGCCTCCCGCTTAAAACGGTGAAAACTGCGGGCATCCATATTGGCAACCGCCCTGCCCTGAATAATCACCTGGGCGCCGGTATCGCTATGGGGTTTCAGCAGCACCGGATTCATATCGCTGTGAGGTTCAATCATCGCCGCCTCCGCCTGCAACATCTGCGCCCGGCCAATCTCGCCGCCATCAACCGTGACGCCACTATTTAGCGCCATATTTTGCGGTTTGAAGGGTGCCACCGCATAACCGCGACGGCGGTAAAGGCGACAGAGCGCCGTAGCGACGACACTTTTACCGGCATCAGAACTGGTGCCCTGCACCATTAGGGTAAGCGGCAGTAGCATCAGGCGTAGTCCGCCAACGCCTGCGTCAGACGCTGCCACTCAACCTCGGTTGCGGGCAGACCGATGCGCAGCCCTGCAGGCTGATCAAAAAGCCGAGTTAAAATGGCACGTTGGGCAAGAAACTGGTGCAGTGCCGACGCATCATTGCGGGGTAACCAGTGAAACAACGGGGTCGCTTGTCCCGCCCCAATAGTCTCTACCAAAAGCTGCTGTAGGCGTTGGGTCGCCTCTGCCAGACGCTGACGCTGCCACTGCTGCCAGGGACGATCCTGTAGCGCCGCAGTGGCGACAAAACGTGACGGATGCGACACTGCCCACGGCCCGAGCAGTGCCGCCGCACGCTGCCGCAGCGCCGCTGAAGCGTGGAGAAAGCCCAGCCGCAGTCCCGCGAGACCAAAGAACTTTCCCAACGAGCGTAACAGCAGCAAATTTGCCACAGCAGCGGGGCCTGCTGCCAGCAGGCTGCCCTCGGGCGTGGCATCCATATAGGCCTCATCGACCACCAACCACCCCCCCTGTTGTTGCAACTGCTGTTGCCACTGCCACAGTATGGCGGCGGGGATAGTGGTAGCGCTGGGATTATTGGGGTTAACCACCACCACCACATCAAGCCGCGGGAGTTGTGCGCCAATTAGCGATACCGCCTCTGCAGCGGCCACCTCAATAATCTCATGCCCGGCCCGCTGCCACGCCACGGCATACTCATAATAGCCCGGTGAGAGCAGCGCCACCCGTAGCAGGCGCGCAGCGCCAATCAGCTCCGGCAGGCGCTGAATTACCGCCTGACTTCCGGCAACTACCAGCAGATCGCGGCTGCCATAATAGTCAGCAGCAGCGGTCAGCAAACCATCCTCCTCCTCGGGCAGTCGCTGCCATACCGCCTGCGGCAACGAAGGAATCGGATAGACGAAAGGGCTGATACCGGTAGAGAGATCCAGCCACCGCTCCCGCGCAATACCATAGCTGGCAGCGGCTCGCTGCAGTTGTCCCCCATGATACAAATTGGCGCGCATCACACCCTTTAGCGACGCCAGTAGGAGGGCATAAAAAGAATTAACAGGGTAAAGACCTCAAGGCGCCCCACCAGCATACCGATAATCCCCAGCCATTTAATATTATCGCTCACCCCAGCAAAGTTGCTGGAGACAGCGCCGATCCCCGGCCCCACCAGCGTCAGGGTTGCGAAGGTAGCACCAAAAGCGGTCTCGAGATTAAGCCCGGCAGCCATCATTAGCACCGTCAGCGCCAGAGCGGTGAGAATAAAGAGCACATAAAAACCCCACACCGAGAAGAGCACATTGTCATCCACGGTACGTTGCCCCAACTTGACCACCGAATAGGCTTGCGGGTGTGACAGGACATAGAGCTGACGCAGCCCCATTTTCGCCATTAGAATAATCCGTAACACCTTAATGCCACCGGTCGTCGAACCCGCACAACCGCCAATAAAACCAACAATAATTAACACTAAGGGAATATGCAGCGGCCACTCGCCAAAAGTTGCTGTGCTGAAACCGCAGGTGGTCATGATGGAGACCGACTGAAAAGCGCTATGACGCAGCGCCTGCAACGGCGTTGCGTAGGTATTGGTCTGCCACAGCGTCAGGGCGACCAACAGGATGCAGGCCAAGAGTATCCACAAAAAAGCGCGTAATTCAAAATCCTTGCCATAGGGGCTGAGCTGACGGTGGCGCCAAGCAAAAAAGTGTACGGCAAAGTTGACACTGCCGGCAATCATAAAGAACATCGCAATTGACTCGATTAACGGACTGTCAAAGTAGGCCAAGCTTGCATCGTGAGTTGAAAAACCCGCCGTTGCCACCGTCGCGTAAGCATGACCTATCGCATCAAACAGGGGCATTCCCGCAAGATAGTAGGCGACCATGCAGGCAAGCGTCAGACTGAGATAGATAAGCCAGAAAGCCCGTGCCGTTTCGGCAATACGCGGCGTCAGCTTCTCATCCTTGGTCACCCCCGACATCTCGGCACGATAGAGCTGCATCCCCCCCATCCCCAGCAGAGGAAGAATTGCCACCGCCCAAACAATAATGCCCATGCCGCCAATCCACTGACTCTGCTGACGATGATAGAGAATTGAACGTGGTAGCGCATCGAGACCAATAATTACCGTTGCCCCCGTCGTCGTAAAGCCAGAGAAGGACTCAAACATCGCATCAGTGAAATTCAGATGCAGCCCAACCAGAAAAGGGAACGCCCCCACCGCACCGAGAATAATCCAGAAGAGGGCGACAAAAAGAAAGCCGTCCCGTACCGAGAGCTCATGGGGATGGCGACGGTTGAAGAACCAAAAGAGCACCCCAAGCAGCGCAGTCATCGCCGTTGAGGCAAGAAAACTCTGCGATTGGGCATCGTCATAGTAGAGGCTGACAAAAAAAGAGGGGATAAAGCTGAAGCTATAGAGGAAGAGCAGGATCCCCATTAATCGCAGAATGGCACGCCAGTGCATAAGTTAACCCTTTGGTCGCGACAATTTGGCAAGAAGGCGATCGAGCTGATTGGCAAAAGCCATCCGATCCTGATGGTTCAGTGGTGGCGGCCCACCGGTCTGCACGCCACTGCTGCGCAACGACTCCATAAAGTCACGCATATTGAGGCGCTGGCGAATATTATCCGGCGTATAGAGATCGCCACGGGGATTAATTGCCACACACCCCTTCTCGACCACCAGCGCGGCCAGGGGGATATCGGCGGTAATCACCAAATCCCCCACCATCGCCTGCTGCACAATATGATTATCGGCAACATCAAAGCCCGCCGCCACCCGCACCGTTTTTATCCAGGGTGAACGCGGTACCCCAAGGGGCTGATTCGCCACCAGCAACAACGGGAATTGTTGCCGCTCTGCGGCACGGTAGAGGATCTCCTTAATCACTTTAGGGCAGGCGTCGGCATCCACCCAGAGCGTAAACGGATGCGGCTTTGCAGTTAATTGCAAATCATTGGCAGTATGGGGCAAAACCGATCCTGTAAATAAAATAAAGGTAAAATGCGCAGCAGCGCGCTCACGCTATTATACTGCGCACCTTCACCTAGGAACCTTTTCATGTCAGAGATAATCAGCCCAACCCCCTCATTTGCCGATCTTAACCTTCCCGCGCCGCTCCTCGCGGCCCTGAACGATGTCGGCTATGAGACCCCCTCGCCAATTCAGGCGCAAACTATCCCCTATCTGCTGGAGGGGAAGGATCTGCTCGGTCACGCCCCCACCGGTACCGGTAAAACCGCCGCCTTTGCCCTGCCACTTCTGGCACGCATAAACCTTGAAAAGCTCCAAGTGCAGGTGATGGTATTAGCCCCCACCCGCGAATTGGCGATTCAGGTTGCCGAGGCTTTTCAGCGCTATGCGGCGCATCTCGAGGGTTTTCATGTTCTGCCGATCTACGGCGGACAGGAGTATAGCGGACAGATTCGCCAACTCAAGCGCGGCGTGCATGTCGTGGTCGGCACCCCGGGGCGGGTGATGGACCATCTGCGCAAGGGAACACTAAAACTCGACGCCCTTCATGCGCTGGTTCTCGATGAGGCCGATGAGATGCTGCGCATGGGCTTTATTGATGATGTTGAGTGGATTCTCGAGCAGATCCCGCAACAGCGGCAGATCTGCCTCTTCTCAGCCACCATGCCCCCCGAGATCCTGCGCATCGCGCGGCGTCATCTGCATGATCCGCAAGAGATCGCCATTAAAAGCCGAACCGCTACCGCAGACACCATCAGTCAGCGCTACTGGCAGGTGAGTGGCACCCATAAACTCGATGCCCTGACCCGTATTCTTGAGGTTGAACCCTTTGATGCCATGCTTATCTTTGTGCGCACCAAAATTGCCACCGGTGAGCTTGCCGACCGCCTGGCAGCGCGCGGTTATGCCGCCGCCGCACTCAATGGCGATATGCCGCAAAAACAGCGCGAGCAGATGATTGAGCGCCTGAAAAATGGCGGCCTCGATATTCTTGTCGCCACCGATGTCGCGGCGCGCGGACTGGATGTCGATCGCATTAGCCACGTCTTTAACTACGATATCCCCTACGATACCGAAAGTTACATTCACCGCATTGGTCGTACCGGTCGCGCGGGGCGCAAGGGTGAGGCGATTCTTTTTGTTGCACCACGCGAAAAGCGGATGCTCGCCGCGATTGAAAGGGCGACACGGCAAAAGATCACGCCGCTGCTGCTCCCAACCACCGAAATGGTCAACAATAAACGCATCGCCGACTTTAAGCAGAGTATTCTCGACAGCCACGCCTCGGGGGATCTCGACTTCATGCAGAGCCTCATCGAGCAGTTTCAGCTAGAGCACGATATTCCGGCGCTGGAGATTGCCGCCGCCCTCGCCAAACTCTCTATTGGGGATCGTGAACTGCTGTTAAAACCCGATCCGGTAGCCGCCACCAGCGCTGCACGTCACCCCAGAGAGGAGCCGCGTCTGCCACGCAGCGGCGGTGATACTGAACGTCCACGGCGTAATGAGTCGAAAGAGAGTGATCGCAACGTCGGCAAACCCTTTAATAAAGAGGGGGGTAGAGAGAGTTTTAAGGAGGCCGGCAAAAGCAAAAGTCATAGCCGCGCCCCTGACAAGGGGATGGAGCGCTACCGCATTGAGGTCGGTCGTGTTCATAATGTCAAACCCGGCAATATCGTCGGTGCCATTGCCAATGAAGCGGGATCTGTTAAACGAACCCGAGGCGTCGCCTCCGGTCGCAGTGGCCGCCGCCGCTGACCACTCAGCAGCGCCACGGCACTATGAGACGATTACCGATGCCGCCCA
>JADGBN010000082.1 GCA_015231435.1 Gammaproteobacteria bacterium | reverse complement strand
GAGCGTATTCAGGTGCGCGCCCTGGATTATCATGGCCAACCTTTGGTAATGGATGCCGATGGTCTGCTCGCCATCTGTATTCAACATGAAATTGATCACCTTAACGGCACGCTTTTCGTCGATCACCTCTCAAAACTAAAGCAGATGCGGATTCGTAAAAAACTGGAAAAAGAGCAGCGCCAGCGTGACTGAGGCTGCTTATCCTGCATTGAGGATTATCTTTGCGGGAACGCCAGAGTTTGCTGCCACGGCGTTGCAGGCACTGCTTGGTAGTAGGCATCAGGTGGTTGCTGTCTATACCCAACCCGATCGCCCCGCAGGTCGTGGTCGTAAGCTCACCCCCAGTGCGGTAAAGCGGGTTGCAGAAGCGGCACTTATCCCTGTTTTGCAACCGCAAACCCTTAAAGATTCGCAGGTACAACAACAACTCGCTGCCTTTCAGGCCGATGTGATGGTGGTCGCCGCTTACGGTCTGATTCTGCCGGCAGCCGTGTTGTTGATGCCGCGTTATGGTTGTCTTAATATTCATGCCTCGTTGCTGCCGCGTTGGCGTGGCGCGGCACCGATCCAGCGGGCGATTCTTGCGGGTGACGCCGAGAGTGGCATTACGATTATGCAGATGGATGTCGGCCTTGATACTGGGGCGATGATTCGTCTCTCTGCAACGCCGATTACAGCGGGTGAGAGCGCCGCGCAGTTACATGATCGACTTGCGCAAATCGGCGCAGAGGAGATTGTCGCGGTACTCAATGAACTTGCTGTGACGCACGGCTTAACCGCTACCGCGCAAGACGAAGCGGCTGCTTGTTACGCGCAGAAGCTAGTTAAACAAGAGGCGACCATTCACTGGCAGCAGCAGAGCAGTTATCTTGCGCGTCAGGTGGCCGCTTTTAACCCCTGGCCGGTTGCCCAGACAGGGTTGGGCGAAAAGGTGGTGAGAGTTTGGCAGGCAGAGGCGGTTGCTCACGCCATTACCCCGTCTCTCCCGCCGGGAACCGTTATTTTTGCCGATCGTCACGCCATTCATGTGGCCTGTGGCGAAGGGGTGCTCGCTCTTAAACAGCTACAACTTCCCGGCGGTAAACCCCTTAGTGCAGGTGAGTTTCTTAACGCTCACTCCCTTGACGGCGCGCAGTTTGTGACGCCTTAGGCGTCACTTATCGCGGCGGCGCTATGAAGCAACCTAAACCGCAATTGCCTTTTGAATCGCCGCGTCTTGTCGCTGCGCAGGTCGCCACTCAGGTGATCTTTCAGCATCAATCCCTTGCGACACTACTGGATCAATATTCTCTCAAGGTTGATGAGCGCGATCGTGCTCTGCTGCAGGAGCTGGTCTATGGGACGTTACGTTTTGCGCCGCGCTTGGAACTCTATCTAAAACAGCTGTTGGCAACGCCGCTGAAAGCGAAAGATCAGATGATTACCGCGCTGCTGTTGGTCGGCCTATATCAGCTGAGTGAAATGCGTATCCCTGCCCATGCGGTGATTAATGAGACGGTTAAAGCAGTGGCAGGCTTAAAGCGCCCCTGGGCAAAAGGTCTGGTCAATGCGGTGTTGCGTCAGTTTCAGCGGCAGCAAGAGCGGCTTATGGCTGATTTGGCGACGCATCCGGTCGCTATCTATGCCCATCCGCAGTGGTTTATCGATAAAGTTTCGCGTCAGTGGCCTGCGCAGTGGCAACAGCTATTGGCAGCGGCAAATTTGCGCCCGCCGCTAACGTTACGGGTGAACTGTCGTCAATATAGCGGTGACGCCTATCGTCAACTGCTCGAAGCTGCTGAAATTGTGGTGATTAATCAGCATCAACAGACCCTCACTTTGGCAACAGCGGTGGATGTCGCGGCGCTGCCACATTTCCAACAGGGAGCGGTCTCAGTTCAGGATCGCGCGGCGCAGCAGGCAGCGCTGCTGTTAGCGCCTCAGGCGGGGGAGCGAATTCTTGATGCCTGTGCCGCCCCAGGAGGGAAGAGCGGCCATCTGCTTGAATATAGCGACAACCAAATTTTGTTAACGGCCATTGATAGTGATGCTAAGCGCTTAGCGAGTGTGAAGGAAAATTTGGATCGTCTGCAGCTTCAGGCGGTGTTGCTGCATGGTGACGCCAGTCAACCTGAAACGTGGTGGGATGGTCTCTGCTTTGATGCCATTCTGCTCGACGCCCCCTGCTCTGCGACGGGGGTGATACGGCGTCACCCGGATATTAAGTTGCTGCGTTGTCAGGCAGATATTGATCGGCTGTTGCCGCAACAGCAGGCGCTGTTAAATGGCCTCTGGCCTCTGCTGAAATCTGGCGGACGTCTGCTCTACGCCACCTGTTCGTTAATGGCGGAGGAGAATCAGCAACAGATAGCCCTTTTTTTACAACAGCATAGCGATGCTCGCGAGATTCTGCTAACGCCCGATTGTGACTACTGGCGCTTAACTTATGGGGTACAGTTGCTGGCGGATACAACGCCAGATGCCATGGATGGTTTCTATTATGCGCTGCTATTGAAGGCGTAACTTAGTTTTTTGGTCGGCTGTTTGCAGGCGTAAAAAAAGGGCACCGAAGTGCCCTTTTTTATATTGCAAGTTTTAACAGAAATTAGAACTTGGTCTCAATGTTAACGCCATAACCATCAGCAACATCACTCAGTGATGAGAAGTAAGGCATTACTGAAGAAGCTTTGCCTACTTTGTAGGAGAGATGACCGTCGATAAGGGTCATGTCGTCTGCACCAGAGTCACTCATCATGACTTGAGCCAGTGTCAGTTGCGCGCCAACTTTGTCGCTCATGCTGAAAATGGCAGCGCCGCCAACAATGGTTAGGCTCTCATCTGCTGATGCGCTCATGTTGCCAAGACCGATGTGATCCTGGTCGAAGGCCATAATGCCACGATCGGCAAGATAGTCGCCATCAAGAGTACCGGTGTCATCAGCCTGAATAACGATACCAGCTAGGGTAGCACCACCCACGGGAACCATTACCGTACCACCGAAAATGGTGCCAGTGTCGCTATCACCACCTTTGGAGGCAACTTCGACATCAACGGATACATCACCAAATTTGCCGTTATAGAACGCATCAACGATGTTGTTGCTGGTGTCCATTTCGTTATTCATGGTGTTTACATAGATAAGACCAAAGTTTTTGGTTCTAGCGAAAAGCACAAGTTTGTCTGTATCACCGTCAGCACCGGCTTTAGCAACGCCATCAGCACCTTTCTCAGGATCTACGCCAAGACCCGCTTCACGAACGACGTCGTAACCGGCAGCAAGGGTGAAACCACTCACAGTGGTGGTCGCGAGCAGACGATTAGGACGTGCATCGTTAACCACCAGACCGTTACCCCAAGTAGCAACCATCACGCCGCCACTTAACTTAACCACGCCGGTATCCACCCACGCCCAAGCGTAGTCGGTATCCAGTGCAGGCTTGTTATTTGCGTGTGAGGTATTAGAAAGCTTCATGCGGTAGTTAATACCAGCTTGCTTGTCATCGTTTGCTTCAATTTTCAGGCGGATACGGCTATCTGCAACACCGCCGGTGTCGCCACCGTCAGGGGTTTGGCTGTAAGCACGAGCACGAGCGTCACCGCCGAGGGTGATGGTTGATTCTGCTTGAACCATTAACGGAGCCGACAGTACTCCAGCAACGGCGAGGGCAATAACTTTTTTATTCATAGTCTTCCAATCTCCTAGACTTAGGTTGGTTGGTATTCAAAAATACAAAATATATGGTAAAACAATTAATTAATTGTGTCTCTTGAGAAACGACTGCAACTTTAGCAGATGCTGATGTAGTTGTGCAACTTTATTTTTGCATATCCCTATAAAAAATATAGATGACGCTACATCGGTTGCGCCTAACTTTCCCGAAAAACAGGGGCATTCTACTCACTCCAACCGAAGATTGCTACCAGTTTTAATGTAAATAACCAGGTGGGTGTAAATGCATTGTCGCGGGGATAGTGCAGTTCTGGGGTCAGACTGAGCAGCAGCCAGTCGCGCAATATTGGCTGCTGATGGGTGACACCAACGAAGTAGTCATTATCCTGGGGCTTGTCGGGTGCATCGCGGCTTACCTCGCCATTCATTCCAAATTGCCATGTTAAAATCTGTTGGTGATTAAGCCATTGGCGCAGATAGATGTCCTGATTAAGTTGGTAGAGATCTTGATCGTTGTACCAGGTGATGCTTGACGCGCTACTGAGTCGCAGTTTGGGGTTGAGCTCATATGCCATCTGTAAAGCAGTGGCGTAGCCATTGCCGACCAGGCGTTCGCTAAATAGATTCTCTGAAACATCGATATGAAACGCGCCATCATCATGAGTTATTCCTGCTCGCAGGTGCAGGTAGGGATCCAGTAGCCCACCGCTACCGCGCATTCCCGCACGGAGCCTGACGCGGCTTTTTGTGGTGATAATCTGCTGAAAGCTCAGCCCAAGGGTGAGACTCTCCTGCTTTGTGGTCGTCTGTGCCGCCTTGCGATCTTTGCTAATCTCATTGTCATCTGCCTGAAATTCCAGTTTAAGCCGTTCCTTGGTGTGTGGCAGATCAATGCGTGCGGTGAGACGTGGTTTAATGGTCCAGTCTCCCCCCTCATTAATAATGGTGATCAGTCCCAGTTCCCCACGACTCTTGCTGGCAGGATTAAGTCTCTGATTGCTTCCCATAAAGAAGTTATCAATACGGTTACTGTAGTCAATCAGATCGTCGGTCAGGGAGTCTCTGACGCTGTCTAACCAGATCTGCTGGCTGTTGGCAGCAGGGGCGGTAGGCGCAGGAAAATCAGCTTCTGTTGCGCTGAGTTTATCGGGGTGGTGACTAAAGAGTAATAACAGCAAAAGCCCACACAGGGTGGGCTTTTGCTTGAACGCTACAATAACGCGCATGGTATTACCCATGCGCGTGGAGATATAGCAAGTATTAGCGCTTGGAGTACTGTGGGCGCTTGCGGGCTTTGTGTAGACCGATCTTTTTACGCTCAACTTCACGGGCATCGCGAGTTAGATAGCCACCTTTACGAAGCGTTGGCTTCAGGGTATCGTCATAATGCAGCAGAGCACGGGCGATAGCGTGGCGAATTGCCCCCGCCTGGCCGGTCGTACCACCACCTTTCACGGTAGTCTTAATGTCGAGGCGGTCAAGCATCTCTACCGCTTCAAGCGGTTGACGTACAACCATGCGTGCTGTTTCCCGACCGAAATAGATGTCGAGGGCACGACCGTTGACGGTAATCAAACCGCTGCCGGTCTTAATGTAGGCACGCGCTGATGAAGTTTTGCGGCGTCCGGTGGTGATATGATTTACTTCTGCCATTCTGTTCTCTACTGTATGTGGGTCAGTTAAATATCTAGTGGCTTGGGCTGTTGTGCAGTGTGCTGATGTTCGGCACCGGCATAAACCTTCAGCTTGCGGAACATCTCGCGACCAAGCGGATTTTTCGGCATCATCCCTTTAACCGCAATCTCAATGATACGCGTAGGCGCCTTATCTAATAGCTTGTCATAGCTAATCGACTTAATGCCTCCGGGAAAGCCGGTGTGGTGATGATACATTTTATCACTTAGTTTGTTGCCAGTTACCCGAACCTTTTCGGCGTTAACTACAATAATGTAGTCACCGGTATCTAGGTGCGGTGTATAAACGGCTTTGTGTTTGCCACGCAGACGTTTGGCGATCTCGCTGGCGAGGCGCCCCAGGGTTTTGCCTTCGGCATCGACAAGATACCAGTCGCGGCGAATTTCACCGGCTTTTACATTATAACATTTGGTTCCAATCATGATTCTGTCCGTTGAGACCGGCCGGTAAAGGCGGGTCAGTCAGTCGTAGCGAAAAAAGAGGCGGGATTATAGCCACGCAATCTGCTTTGCACAAGGGGAGCAGCAGCGATTTTTATTTTAGCTGACAAAAAAAGAAAACAGGGTTGACTCTTCAAAAGAATATCGCTATATTAGCAACTACTGAACAAGACAGCTCTTCTTCAGTTACTCCTCCATCCTCCTTTGGTGGATTTTGGCGCGGCACCCCCCTTATAGCCGCGCCTTTTTTTTGCCTAAAATTTGTCAACCTGTTTTTTGTAACCGCTAAGTTCCCCATCTTATTGCGGCGCTTTATCCTAACCATCGTCACCGTTCAGACCCCCACTACTTTTTCTCCCTCTCCCCTCGGGGGAGGGTTGGGGTGAGGGTAAAAAAAAGCAGGGTGTCTGAACGTTTACTAACCATCGTCACCCACAGTCAGTCGTAGCGTCTCAACAGTGACTATTTATTCCCTAGCAGCACCAGACTGCACTTGGTGGTTTTTTGCATTTTTTATCCCCTTATCTATATAATGCCACGACGCCCTCGTAGTTCAGCTGAATAGAACGCACCCCTCCTAAGGGTGAGGTCACAGGTTTGAATCCTGTCTTGGGCGCCAAATCACCTTTTACAGACCCCCATAATCATCCATAAACCATTGTAATAGCTGGTTTTTTTCGCCTATAGCGTTTATACGTGGTTCACGAGATACCATCAACTACCATTTCAAATTGGGTACTTTTGTGGGTACATAGAGACAGCCAGAGGAGCAGATACCAACATGGGAAAATTAACAGACCCCAAAGTTAAGAGCGCCAAGCCACCAGCAGGCAAGGCACAGATTAAACTCACCGATGGGCAAGGGCTTTACCTGCTAGTTAAGCGGTTGAAGGATAGCGACATGGGGCGTTATTGGCGGATGGCTTATATCCCCGTCATCCTTGAAAACGGTGGTTCGTTGGCTTCAGTCGCTCACCCCAATCACTTAGGTTTACTAAGCTCATGGGGATTCGCGACTTTGCCGCCTTCCATCATTTCCAATGATTTTGGGTATAGATAGCGCGGGGGCATTCCCTGAAAAGCGCAATACACATTAAGGAGCAGCCACCATGCAACCACAATTTATCGTTAATGAGAAAGGGGAACGGGTATCGGTCATTCTCTCTATTGAGGACTACAACGAGCTGTTAGAAGAGATGGAGGACTTAACGACCATTGCCAGCAGAGCAGGCGAACCGACAACGCCGCATGAACAGGTTATCGCAGAGCTAAAAGCCGATGGCCTGCTATAGCATCATCTGGCAGAACAGAGCGGCTAAAGAGCTGCGAAACCTACCCCATGAAGTAATCCCCCAAGTGGTTGCGGCCATTAACAATCTGGCGGAATCCCCCTACCCTGACGGCGTTAAAAAGCTGGCTGGGCGAGATAACCATTACCGCATCAGGCAAGGCCGTTACCGCGTTATCTACACTATCGAAAACCAGCAGTTGATTATTGAAATTATCAGGGTTGCACACCGAAAAGAGGTTTACCGCAACATCTAACAGAGTTTAGACAGCGCCTAGGCTGGCCAGCCGAAAACAATATTCCGTGCTTGATCAGGCGGACAAGCTGTTGGATCATTTGGCTGTAGCAGTGGCTGCGGCGGTGATTAACGCGGCAAGAGAGTTAAATAATTAACTTAATAGCTAAGTTACTAATATTAGAAGCTAAAAAAAACGGTCCTGTCGAAATCTCAGGACCGTCTTGTTAACCCTACCAAAATCAGTAGGAGGCTTTTCCTCTCTTGTTAATTCGCGGTATATTCCCGCAGGTTGTTCAAGACCTTAGGATCGGTTGGTACATCCACTGGACCAACGTCCCAAATGATCGAGTCCGCCATTTCTGGAGGAAATTCCAGCGTCGCCTTGGGGTTGATCGGTCTCAGATGGGTATAACGAGCCATCTGATTCTGACCATCCTTGGAAAGCAGATAAGCCATGACAGCGTCAGTAGCCATCTTGTTCTGACTTCCTTCTACCACCCAGATTGGATGGTCATTCATAATGCCGGGATCGGGGTAGATAACCTTGACGCCACCCTTAGAAGCCATTCCGCTGAAGATCTTAGGGAGTTCACTTTCATAGGTAACAATAGCAGTAAGGGTTCCTGCCGCGCTGGCGAACTTGTCACCAAGCGTACCGGTTGAGGTTTCGGTGTGGTTGACGTTGGTCCACAGATCCTTGATCTTTGCGGCGTTCTCATCGATATCCTCGGCGGTCATGGGTTCATATTTGCCCGTGGCCTCATGGAGGTAAGTCAACACTCCGACGAGACCGGAGTTTGAAAATTTTGGCTGCGTAAAGCCAATTTTAATAATACCCCGCTTGCCAGCGCTGGGAGCGAACTGCTTCCAGACCTTGCCGCTGATTTCACCAAGGTCGGCGAAACCAACCGGATGTCCAAGAACCTTTGTCAGCTCATTATACGCATCGAGTTGCATGGCGATAACGATGGGGGTCGCACCAATCGATTTGGCTGTCGGAGTGTAACCTGGCGCACCGATCGAACTCAGGCGTGAAGCCGGGGATATCAAGTCGCACTTGTTCGGGTTGCCATCTTTAATCTCCTGAACAAGTTCTCCGGAGCCGCCAAAGCGCATGACGACCTCGAGATCTTTGTACTGTTTCTTCAATTCTACGGGCAGATAGTCCTTCATACTCTTTTTTTCAGAGGCAAAGCAAAGGACGACCTTTCCCGATGCTTGGGTCGGCGCAGTTAACTCCTGATACTGCTGGGTGATGAGCTCTTTCCATCCTGCACTCGCCAGCGATGGAGCCAAGCTCATGGTTCCTAGGGCGATAATGCCCATAATTCCAAAGGTCTTCGCATTCATTTTCATCGTTTCTACCACTCCTCTTTGCAGTTAGATCATTCACATATCTTTGTACGAAGCGCATATACAATCATATTTTATAAGAAGTCAATAGAGCGCTTTACTCTTCATCAGATTGACACATATTAGAGATAATCGGGAAGATGAAATGGGGTCAAACACGATAAATTTCGCTATAACGCAAAAAAAGCCGAGGCAGATGCCTCGGCTTTTTTATCGGCTTTCCGAAATTAATTTTCTATGGATAAAATGTAGTTCACCCCTGCGAAGGGTCGCCACCAGAGATATTCTCGTTCCCGCGCTCCAGCGCTCGTCGTTATACACAACTTTGCCCCGTAATAGCGGCAGCGTCGAGTGCGATGACGAAATCTGAGAGGCGCTGTAAACCAATCCATATTGTCTGAGGCCCGGGCGGCCCATCGTGTTTGCGGTTAAGGTAGCCACCGAGTTGGGCAATAACAGTAACCAGTTCGCCTAGGGACGGCGGCGTGGCGGGCGGTGGCTTTCGGAAGTGAACGATATAGGCTGCCTGCCACTCCTTGCGTTCAAAGATAATTTCGCAATCTAGTTCAGGGCAGCTACGGCCCAGCATCATGGTGAATAGCACGCGCCAGGCAATAATCATGTAAAGGGCCAGACAAGGTAGTTGGCGCTCCTCGGTTTCCAATTGCAGCTCTTTGATTTGGCAGCCGCTTTTAAGTACATGAAAGTAGATTTCAATGCACCAGCGCACGGCATACCAAGCCACCACGGTGGTTGCGCGTTCGTAGGTGTCTACCGGCAAGGAGGTCAATAACATCCACTCTAACGCTTCGACTTTGGCTGGCGGATCTTCTTCACATACCCATACAGCATTGATGGCCAAGGCTGGCAGGTGGTAACCCACACGCGCCGGTGGTTCTAGTTGCACGGTGGCACTGCGGACCGTGACAGTCGCGGTGCGCGCCGGACGGTTAGGACGCGCGCTGACCTCAACTTTAAGCTGGCCAAGCGTGGGCGATTGCGCCAAGGTGTCCCACAGCTTTTGGTGCGGCCCTTCCTTCTTATGCGCGCGCTGCAAGCGCCGGTTCTGGGCGGCACGAACAATCCACTGTGCCTGCGTCTGCGGCGCATGGCTGGCGTATTCAACAAAAAGCTCATAAAGGTCGCCTTCGCGATCGGCCACATTCACCAACATCGTGTCGGATAGCTGCCCTTGCAGGGCGCAGCTGGCCTGATAACTTTCAATCCAGTAGCGACTTTCTTTCTCATCCACACCCTTATAGCGACGTTCGGCACGGGGACTGGCTTCTTCTCGATTCCAGTAATCAGCCCTGACTACCCCAAGACAGATCCGCTCCGGCGTAAAGGCGATGGTCGGATGCAGCCGCCGGTCCCGTTTGGCTGTCTCTTTGAGGGTTCCCAGCCCTTTGGGGCCTAAGTTAAGTGTCTCGTCGTCTTCTGTTGTGTCCTGCGCCAATAGCACGACTTTCGCCGCCGACATGCGCTGGAGCGTCGCTTCTTGGTGCGGCGCTAAGACCTTTTCGAACGTCGCTTTGGGGTTATCGAAGAACCGGTACGCTCCCATCGTCTCAGCCCAACCACCACAGGCTGCTGGAATACTTATTTGCGGCTTCTGACCCAATTTCTCTAATAACAACACGACACGACTGTTAAGCCGCTCATCACCAAAATCCGCCGTTTCCATCTCCGCCGCCGCCCAGCTCTTCATATCTCTCGCCTACCTCAATAACACTAAATTTGCGATTAGCTTAACCCACCAATACTTGTGTATAACGATGAGCGCAGCGCGTGGGAACGAGAAAAT
>JADGBN010000081.1 GCA_015231435.1 Gammaproteobacteria bacterium | reverse complement strand
AGGTGAAGTTTGTGACGGTTTAAGCTTTACCAATCTCACCCTCTACTCCCCCAACAGCAATCGTGTTCTGGTGCGTGATCTGACGCTGGACATTCCCAAAGGATCTCATGTGCTTATTCATGTCACCTCACAAAGTGCGCGTCAGGCACTAATACGCGCGACCGCAGGGATCTGGATGTGTGGCGAGGGGCTCATCAGCCGCCCTGCCCCCGATACCATCCTTTTTCTGCCACAACGTCCATACCTTCCCCCGGGAACACTGCGTGAACTTCTGCTGCGCACCAATGATGCCGGTGCCAACAATACCGAAATGCTGGTTGAGCTTCTCGAGAGTCTTGGTATTGGCAACGTTATCAAACGCGCCGAGGGGTTGGATAATGAGATACGCTGGAATGACACCCTCTCCCTAGGGGAACAGCAGATGATCACCGTGGCACGTCTGCTCTTGGCTAAGCCGGATTACGTCTTTCTCGACCGTCCGGGCAGCGCCCTCGGTGAAGAGGGGCTGCGTCGCGTGCTCAACATCTTTACTGAACGTGGGATCTCCTATCTCACCATCGGTGCCCGCAATGACCCTGAAGAGAGCTATAACCTCTTTATCGATATTGCCTACGATGGCAGCTGGCTTTGCTATGATGAGAAACCCGGTCACTGGAGCAACCCCCCCAGCGAAAACGACAATTAACCATGAGTTTTCCGAATCACTTTATCTGGGGCGCAGCCACTTCCGCCTATCAAATTGAAGGATCACCCCTCGCCGATGGCGCCGGAGCGAGCATCTGGCACCACTTTTGCCAAACTCCCGGTCACATCGCCAACGGTGAGAGTGGGGATATTGCCTGCGACCACTATCGCCGCTATCGTAAGGACATTAAGCTCATGCAGGATCTCGGGCTGCAAATGTACCGCTTTAGTACCGCCTGGGGTCGCATCTTCCCCAACGGCACCGGTAAACGAAATCAGGCGGGGCTAGATCACTATCAGCGGCTTGTCGATGCCCTCTTGAGCGCCGGTATTGCCCCGATGCTCACCCTCTACCACTGGGATCTGCCGCAAGCGCTGCAGGAGCGCGGCGGCTGGTGCAATCCCGACAGCCCAAAATGGTTTGCTGATTACGCCGCCACCCTTTTTGAGACCCTCGATGATCGGGTCGCATGGTGGGTAACCCTTAACGAGCCCTGGGTTGTTGCCGAAGGGGGACACCGTGTCGGTGAACTCGCCCCCGGCCATCAGCAACTTACCGAAGTGCCGTGGGTGATGCACCATCAGCTGCTTGCCCATCTGCACGCGGTTGCTGCCTATCGGGAGCTGGGGAAAAACCGAATTGGTCTGGCGGTTAATCTTGAACCTCAACACGCCTATACTGCAACAGCGGCGGATCAGGCTGCGGCACAGCGACGTGATGCCTACCTTAACCGTTTTTTTCTCGATCCGCTGCTATTGGGGCACTACCCTGCGGAACTTGCCGAGATATTTGGCGACGCCTGGCCCGCTGCACTCCCACTAGCGGCACCTTCGCGTGCTGTGCCACGACTCGATTTTCTCGGCATTAACTACTATGCCAACGCTTACGTTCGCCACCATCCCACGCATTTTGCCAATGCCGAAGTGGTGCCACCTGCCGCCAATGAGCCACAAACCGCCATGGGCTGGCGGATTAATCCCGAAGCCCTCGGCGAACTGCTGCACTGGGTCAAGAGACGCTACGGCGACCTGCCGTTAATCATCACCGAAAACGGTTCCGCTTTCGCCGACCCGCCGCTGCAAAACGACACCATTGATGACACGCAGCGCCAGGCCTACCTCATCAGCCATCTACAAGCACTCGAAGAGGCGATAGCTGCCGGAATCAATCTACAGGGCTATCTCGCTTGGTCACTGCTTGATAACTTTGAGTGGCACCACGGCTATAGCAAACGTTTCGGACTAATCGCCGTTGACCCGCAAAGCCAGCAACGCACCCTAAAAGAGAGCGCCAAACGCTACCGCACAATCATTGCCAACCGAGGAGTTTGATGCTGAGGATCTACCCACTCACCTCAACACCCCAGCATCACTGTTCAAACGCCACCGCTAACCGTGGGTTGATGGCGACAACCGCACCATAAAGAGACAAGAGAGCCCATTACGGTCTGTTTTGGTGCATAAAAACTCGCGTTATCGCTGGCGAGCATTATCAAGTCTCTGATTTTCTCCATTAATTTATCTTGGCACAGCCTGTGCTTTAATATGATGCTAGGATAGTAAATAGGCTTTGCACTCAACAGTGCATATCGTATTAAACCGTTGATAATTAAAACGATTGCTATCCTAAATACTCACCTCATAAACCTGATAATCGAGTTAAAAAACGCATTGTTCAAGAGGCTTCGATGACCATTCAATGGAAAGAGTACCTGACGCAAGGCTTGTATGATGAGCTTGTTTTACCCTCTGGCAAGCCACGCGAGTGCGCCGCGTCACTCTGTGACTATTTAAGTAAACTGAGTGATAAAGAGCTGCAGGAGCGTCGTGCCGCCTCGGAACTTGCGATTAAATCAATGGGGATCTCTTTTACCGTCTACTCGGAAAACGAAGGCTCCATTGATCGGATGTGGCCCTTTGATATTATCCCGCGAATTCTGGAAAAACGGGAGTGGGACACGATTGAGGCCGGACTCAAGCAGAGAGTCAAAGCCTTGAATATGTTCATTAATGATATCTATCATGAACAGTCTATTATTAAAGAGGGCATTTTCCCGGAGGATGTTCTTAAGGATTCAAAAAACTTTCGCCCGCAGTGTGTTGGTGTCAATCCGCCCTTGGGTATCTGGGCGCATATCTGTGGCTCTGATCTGGTGCGTGATGAGCAAGGGACTGTTTATGTTTTAGAGGATAATCTGCGGGTGCCGTCAGGTGTCTCCTATATGCTGGAGAACCGCCATGTCTTAAAGCGGGTATTTCCAGAGATGTTTGAAAACTACGACATCCAACCGGTCAACGATTACACCTCACAACTTTATGAGACGCTGGCGGCACTCTCGCCTCGCGAGATTCAAGATCCGAAGATTGCCGTACTGACGCCGGGTATCTATAACTCCGCCTACTTTGAACACGCCTATCTCGCCCAACAGATGGGGGCGGAGCTGGTGATGGGCACCGATCTAATGGTCGATGATGACGATTGCGTCTATATGAAAACGGTGGAAGGTCTGACACGGGTCGATGTCATCTATCGTCGTATTGATGATGAGTTTCTTGATCAAGAGGTGTTTAATCCCGACTCGATGCTCGGTATTCCGGGGATTATGCGTGCATGGAAGAGCGGCAATGTGACATTGGCCAACGCGCCGGGCGCCGGAGTGGCTGATGATAAAGTGGTTTATGCCTTTGTGCCAAAAATGATCGAGTATTACCTGAACGAAACACCAAAATTGCCTAACGTCCTCACCCATCTCTGTATGTATAAGGAGGATCGCGACTATGTTCTGGAGAATATCGCTTCACTGGTGGTAAAGCCCGCGAACGAATCGGGGGGATACGGAATGTTAATAATTACCGAGAAGGCACCGAGAAGGTGGCCAAAGGCGATAGCCGACTGGGCGATAATGCCAAAGGGGGCGTCTCCCTGAATAAAGAGAGGAGCGACCACCAGCGCGGGAATAATCTGAATCATGTAGTTAAAGCCGGTGGTGAAAAAACCCATGTTGCGGTTGACATTAATAATGCTGACCGCGTTATCCACCAAATCCTGGAGATGGCGCATTAGGCGTGAATTGAGGCGCCGCTCGCGCTGTAGCAGGGCAATCGACTCCGAATTCTCCCGTACCTCCACCAGATCGGAACGTAAATTAGCCTCGCGATCAAGGTGAATATAGTTTAGCCGCACCAGCGGTTTACCTAGGTAGATGGTGACCAGCGAGCCTAAAATGGCATAGAGGATAGCCACCAGAAAGAGTGCGGGGCTAATCGACCACATCACCCCGGAGAAGGCGAATACTGTCAGTGTGGCATTAAGGATGATTAGCAGAAAGGAGAGGGTGGAGAACGGGAGTTCGCGAATATCTTCGGTAATGCGCTGATCGGGTTTGGCGATGGAAGAGGTTAGGTGCATGCGGTAGAAGGTGTGCTGGTCAAGATAGCGACTGATGGCCTCTGCCGTCAGCCATTGTCGCCAGAGCAGTCCGAGACGCTCCTCAAGATAACGATAACTGACCGCCACAAGGGTGGTCAGCGTAAAAACGATAATATAGAGCAGGGTTTGCCAGCGAAACTCACTCATATCCCGCTGTTCGATGGAGGTCATAAAATCACGACCCACATAGCTGTTAACAACATTAAAGCCGTTAATCACCAGCAGCATGATAATGATACCCGCCAGCATCCTTTTGGCGACACTCCCCTCAGGGGTGGCACCGAACTGTTTTAATTTACTCCAAAAACCGTGCCATGTTTGGCGGTTTAGCTGCATAACATCGGGTTTTAGGTGCAATTGAACTGATCCTTCAGCACTGAAATAGTGAATGGCTTGGTGGTACTAAAAAAAGAGCGCTGTTAATCGTAACAGTGCTAAACGTAAACCTGCCTATCTTGTAGAATAAGGGTTCTTCTTGTCAACTGCTTGTTTCGGTGAAAATGATGAGCTCTCCTCTCTCTGTCACACAATTTGCCAATGGTCGTGCATGGCAAGCGATTACCCAGGCACCCGCCACCCTTAATCTTGACCCCGGGGTTGCGAGTCAGGCGCTGCGTTTTATTTTTGACTTTCGTCAGAGCGGGGGATTTGTGGTGGCGCGACTGCCGCTGCAGCTGACACTTCCCGAGCTTTTCACCTTCGCTTTCACCCTAAAAGGCGACAGTGGCGGTAATACGTTGGAGTTTAAGCTTGCCGATGCGGCGGGTAACTGCTGGCGTTACAGCGAGCCGCAGTGCTTGTTAACCCCCTTAGGGAGAAAATTTGCGCTAACGGATCAACTGCTGGAGTTTGCTTGGGGACCTGCGGGGGGAGGGGCACCGCAACAGATTAACGCCCTCGAGATCGCGCTGGTTGCCGGGCCTGGAGGCGCTGGCGAGCTGGTGTTTGAATCCTTGACCTATCACCCGCGTGGCGAACGTCCGCTGCCGCAAATCACCCTTGCAACGCCCGCTGCGGATTGGTCAAGTGAGCGTTTTTGGCAGGGTGAGTCGCCATGGCATGCGGTGGCTTTACCGGCGTGGATGGCGCTCAATTTTAATGAACCCCAACGTCTTGGCGGTGTGGTTATTGACTGGTCAGGCGTTGCCGCAGGTTGTGCGCTGCAGGGGATGGACGCTGCGGGCGTGTGGCAAAATCTCGCGGTGGCGGCGGCAACGGTGGCTAACCGCACGTTTTTTCGGCTACCGGGTTCGGCACATTTGCAGTTACGCATTGAGTTATGCGCACCGGCAACAGTGAAGAGAATAGAGTTGCTTGCAGCCGAGATCGGACGTTCTGAATTAAGCTTTTTTCAGTGGATAGCCCTACATTCGCCGCGTGGCTGTTATCCGCGTCATCTGTTGCGCGCACAGAGCTACTGGACAGCCTTTGGTGATCCGTCCGGTAATGGTTGCGCCCTGTTGAATGAAGAGGGGGCGCTGGAGGTTGATGCGGCAGAGTTCTCCCTTGAACCTTTTATTTGGGATGGAACGCAGCTATTAAGCTGGGAGGGGGCCGTGCACCAGCTACAGCTTGCCGATGCGGGTGCCCCATTGCCGCAGGTGTTGCGCCGCTGGCCGAACGGTGTGACGCTGCAAATCTCGGCGGCGGTGTTAGCGCGGCAGATCATTGCCGATTACACCCTGACCAATCATAGCCAAACACCCTTGAAGGGGCGGCTCTTTTTGGCGCTGCGTCCCTTTCAGCTCACGCCGCCGTGGCAGAGCGGGCATCGTCACTTTGGACAGATGGGGCGTCTTCACCACATTACCTCGCAACAGGGTGAGGTGGTGGTTAACGATGCGCGTCGGATGATTACTGCGCCACCTCCCGATGCTTTTGGCGCGACCCCCTTTTCCCGTAATGAGGTGGTCGCCGATCTGCTGCGCGGCGATCTTCCCGCAGCGACAGCGGCTGAGGATGCGCAGGGCTGGGCCTCTGCGGCGCTCGCCTATGATATTGATTTAGCTGCGGACTCCTCTTTTTCACTTAGCGCGATTATCCCCTACGCGGGGCAATCTGTTACGTTAAAGTTCGGTGAAAGCACTCCCCTGCGACTTCAGGCGGCTGCGGCGTGGCAGCAAAAGTTGGCCGCATTGCCGCAATTTCACCTGCCACAAAGTTTAATGATCGGTGCGGCGGTAGCACATACGGCACTGGCGCATATTTTGTTGCAGCGCAGTGATTGGGCAATTCAACCTGGGCCACGGCGTTACACGCGGGCCTGGATTCGTGATGGCGTAACGATGGCGGCGGCGCTGCTGCGTGCGGGCTGTCAGGCGGAGGTCGCCACTTTTTTGCGCCACTATGCGACCTTTCAAAGCGAGGAGGGCAATATCCCCTGCTGTACTGATCAACGTGGTGCCGACTGGCTGGTTGAGTACGATAGTCTCGGGCAGTTTGTCTTCGGGGTGATGGAGTATTACCGCTTTACTGGCGATAGGGGGTGGCTGATCGAGTTGTGGCCAGCGGTAGAGCGCACCCTTGCGTTTATGCAGCGGCTGCAGAGCGATAACCAGCGGCGCAGCAACCGCCACTGTCACGGTCTGCTACCGGAGTCTGCGAGTCATGAGGGGTATCTCTCGCACCCGGTACACGCCTATTGGGATGATTTTTGGGCGCTGCGCGGCCTTGAGGATGGTTGCGCGATGGCTGCACTTCTGCAGCAGGAGGTTGCTGCCACCACGTTGGCGGATCGCGCTCGTGATCTGCGTCTGCACCTGGCCGCGTCGATTGCCTTGGTGCAGAAGGCGGCGGGGGTAGACTATCTGCCGGGTTCGGTGGAGCTGGCCGATTTTGACCCCGCTGCCACTGCGACAGCTATCGCCTGGCTGGATGATCAGGTAGGGGTCTCCGCCGCCACCTTGACGGCAACCTTTGATCGCTATCTGGAGGGTTTTCGCCGTCGCCGTGAGGGCGCGCCATGGCATAACTACTCAGCTTATGAGATTCGCATTATCGCGGCGCTGGTGCGTCTTGGGCGGCGTAGTGAGGCACATGAGCTGCTTGACTACTTTCTTGCGGATCGTCGCCCTTTGGCGTGGAATCAGTGGCCGGAGATTAGCTGGCACGACTATCGCACTCCCGGCCATCTTGGGGATCTACCCCACGCCTGGATTGGCGCCGAGTACTATCTCGCTTGGCTTGCGCTTTTTGTTTACGAGCGCCACAGTGATGCGTCACTGGTGTTTGCAGGCGGTATTCCCCGATCTTGGTTAGCCAGCGGCGAACCGCTGGTGGTCACAGGATTAATTACCTACTGGGGCAGGGTTGATTTAACAATACAACAGATTGACGCGGCGCTTCATCTGAAGATTTAGGGTCTCGGGAAACTTCCCCCCGGTGGTATCCATTTAGAGCCACCGCTGGCAACAGGAGAGTCGCTTTGGCTGAATCACCGCCTGTTAACCCCCGATGCGCAGGGGCGTTACCAGCTGTTGCAACTACCGTAATATAGCCGCCATTCATTTACTATCACGATCTTCAGGGAACTATGATGACATCGCAAAAATTGAGTTGGGCGCATTTTGATAATGGTCACTATCAGGTGAGTCTCTCCTCTGTAGGAACAGGGCTCTCGCAAAGTCAGGGCTTGGCACTCAATCGCTGGCATGACGATCCGACAGTTGATGCCCGTGGCGTTCTTTTCTATCTGCGGGATCTCGATAGCGATGCGGTTAGTTCGCTGGGTTTTCAGCCAGTCTGCAATGCTCATGCCGATTACGCTTTTCATCACGATGCAGCGAGTGCGACCCTAACCCAACAGTGGGGCGATCTGCATAGTGAGATGACCTTGTCTCTGCTGCCTGACAGTGCCGTTGAACAGCGGGTGATTACCCTGCACAATCAGGGTAGCGAGCATCGTCGTCTCGAGTTAACCAGCCTGCTGGAGGTGGTGCTGTTTTATGGTGATGCCGATGCGGCTCACCCAGCCTTTGCCAAGCTCTTTGTTCAGACTGAATTTGATGCAGCGAGCCAGTCGCTGCTTGCTCACCGCCGTGGGCGCAGCAATGAAGAGCGCTGGCCGTGGCTGGTGCATGCACGTCTCGATGGCAACGAACCTCTGCAGTGGGAGAGCGACCGTGCCCGTTTTATCGGTCGTGGACGTCGTGCCGCCAACCCGCTGGCGTTAACGCAGCAGAGCCTAAGCGGAACCGTGGGCGATGTGCTAGATCCCGTTTTCAGTCTGCAAACCGTGGTGGAGCTGGCTGCCGGGGAGTCGCGGCAGTTTACTTTTATTCTGGGTGTCGCGGCAGCGCGTGAGGCGGCGGTTGCCCTAGTGACCGGTTTGCGTCAGGCGCACGCCGAGCTGGCAGTGCTGCCCGATGAAGAACCGCAGCCCTTAGCCCCGCTTAACAGCTATTTCGATGCGACGGATCTGGCCTATCATCTTGAGTTAAAGTGGCAGGATGGCGCCTTGCAAAGCCCGCCGCTACCGTGGATTAATGTCATTGCCAATCGCGCCGGCGGGAGTCTGGTGAGTGAAAGTGGCGCGGGCTACAGCTGGTTTCGTAACAGTCAGGCGAACCGCGCCACACCGTGGAGTAACGATCCGGTGAGTGACACCCCTACCTCGGCGATCTATCTTCAGGATAGTGCGAGTGGCAGCCTCTGGTCACCCCTGCCGCAGCCGCTGCCTGCCCCCGTTGACTATCACTGTCGTCACGGTTTTGGTTACAGCGAGTTTAGCTGTCGCACGGGTGCGTGGCAGGCAGTTACGCGCTTTTTTATGGCAGAAGATCTGCCACTGCGGGTGGCGTATCTGGTGTTAACCAATTGCAGTGCAGCAACTGCAACGATCACCTTAACCCACTATCAACAGTTGGTGATGGGAACATTGCCCCGACATCCGAGCCCGATTATCACCGGCATGGTAGCGGATAGGGAGATCCTCTGGGCAGAAAACCCTCAAGGGGGCGCATTTGCCGGAAAACAGCTCTTTACCGCGCTGCTAGCACCGCAGCAGACGCCGTTACGGCGCAGTGCAAGTGGTGATCGACTCTCCTTTCTTGGGTTAAACGGCAGCATCTATGCACCGCAGGGATTGCAAGGGGATACGCCCCTTGACGAGCGTTATGGCGCTAATCTTGATCCCTGTTTTGCGCAGCAGGCTACCTGGCAGGTGGCTGCGGGGGCGTCTCTTGAGGTGGTGCTGCTACTTGGCGAGGCGACAGATCTGCAGGAAGCGGAGGCATTCATTGCCCCCTATCGCAAAGCGGGGCAGGCGGCAGCGACGGCGGCGGCAACCACGGCCTTCTGGCAGCAGCGACTGGGGGGGGGTACAGGTGGAGACGCCAGAGGCATCACTCAATCCGCTACTTAATGGCTGGCTTGCCTATCAGGTGATCGTCTGTCGGATTTGGGCACGTTCTGCACTCTACCAGTCGGGCGGGGCGTTTGGTTACCGAGATCAACTTCAGGATGCGGCGGCACTGCTCTATCTTCACCCCGAGTCAACCCGTGAGGCGATTTTGCGCCATGCCGCGCATCAGTTCGAGGCGGGGGATGTCTGCCACTGGTGGCATCCAGAGCCACTGGCGCACGGGCTACGCACGCGATTCTCGGATGATCTGCTCTGGTTGCCGCGTGTCACTGCCGACTATCTGCGGGCTCACGGCGAGTGGTCACTGCTGGATGAACCGCTTGGCTTTCTTAAGGCACCTGAACTTGCGCCGGGGGAGGATGAGGCCTACTTACCGCTACAAGCGGCAACAGGCGAGGCGGATCTCTATCAGCACTGTTGTCTTGCGATTGACCGCTCTCTGACCGTTGGTGCGCACGGCTTGCCTTTGATGGGCACAGGGGACTGGAATGATGGCATGAATCGGGTGGGGCGTCTCGGGCAGGGGGAGAGTGTCTGGCTCGGCTTTTTCCTCTATCAAATTTTGACAGACTGGTTACCCATCTGTCAGCGGCGAGATGATAGTGAACGCCTAGCACGTTACCGCAGTTACCGGGAAGCGCTGCTGGTGGCACTGAATAGTGCCGGCTGGGATGGCGAATGGTATCGCCGTGCCTATGATGATGCGGGTGAACCCCTAGGCACGGTTGCTGATAGTGAGTGCAAAATAGATGCCTTGGCACAGAGTTGGGCGGTTATCTCAGCAGCGGCAACACCAGAACGTGCCGTACAGGTGATGGATGCGGTTGAAGCGTGGCTGATTGATGAGCAGGCGGGGCTGATTCGGCTGTTAACACCACCCTTTGCCAACACGCCGCGCGACCCCGGCTATATTAAGGGGTATGTTGCGGGAGTACGCGAAAATGGCGGTCAGTACACCCATGCGGCCTGCTGGGCAGTGCAGGCGATGGCGCTTCTGGGACGGCGTGATCGGGCGATGCAGCTACTCACCATGATTAGCCCGCTCAGCCATACAGAGACAACGCAGGCCGTCGCGCGTTACAAAGGGGAGCCCTATGTGCTCGCGGCAGATGTTTATGGAACAGAACCGCATCGGGGG